>CAMYXE010000029.1 GCA_947303165.1 uncultured Pseudomonadota bacterium
TATTTACCATAACACCGACCATTTAAAACCGCCGCATACCCATCAGACGCCAAACTAGAACAGGTTGGTTGAGCACCAGAAGTAATTTCCCCATTTGGTAAAAACTCTGTTGGATTTGGCAAAATACCATTACACCAAACCTTGGCATAACGCCCATTGACCAAAGCTGAAGTCCCAGCATCACGCGTTCTGCGGGCACCATAACACTCATCAGCGGCAACATATACATTCGTATCAAAATCAGGATCTATACCTACACCATGTTCTATATCTGACTTTGTTTTTGTAACACGATCGTTTCCATCAGTTAACGCATCTGCACAAATATATTTTTTGCCGCGACAAGAACTGGTATCATCCCAACCTGTTTCCTCGCTAGAATCTAACCCCGCACTTAACCCAGCATAACATTCTGTATTATCAATTTGGCATAGAGTATCCATTGTCCACCAATCAAAGGCGCCACCAAATGCCGCCCCCGAAATAATGCACAAACACAACGCAATCTGTATTTTCATTTCTGCCCTTCCCGTCTTCGTTCATTTTACCACGTTTTATCGTTACGTGCAAGACAATCGTATTCCTTAATCTGATTTCTTGCACAACCCCCAACATAAACTTGCACCAGTTGCATCATAAAATGTTGTATGTTTCACATCACTATCAACAGGTTCACAAAGGTCGCTGCCTTCAACTTTCGCAAAATTGGTTGTCCATTCACCACCCAGTCTGTCACATTCTGCCGCCAAAACAGTCGCCATATCACTGCGCACAGTATCCATCAACCTGTTCACATCGGCCAACACTTCATTTGGAAGAATAGGATTTACACTTGCTGTGGACGGTCGGACACAATATTGCAAAGCATACACGACCATTTTTTGATACAAACTATCCATATAACCTGCTGCACAAGTACCATCTTCTGAACGTGGTAATTCCGCACCGCCCGCACACGAAAAACCACCAGGACATTTATAACAAGCATTTTGCCACAGGAAATAATTCGCATTGCATTCAGTATATCTTCTATTCTCCCAACACATATAATTAGACAAATTATTCGGAACCTCTCCGCCACCAGACATCGTCACACTACTTATCAATTCATCGTCTGGCAGTTGCTGTTGTGCAGGACTACCCAAATATGTACAATTCGGATTTGTCGCATACAATATATCACCAGGGGTATATACACGACAACCATATGGATAATTATGTAATGTGTCCGAACCCTCAACACGACACAACTTTTTAGCATATTCTTGCAATGTAGCGAAACAATTCTGGGCAATCTTATTTTCCGTAATTTTGCGCATTTCTGTTATCAACAACTGCAACCCAACCGAACCACCACCATACAAATTGCTGCATGTTGCCATTTTCTCTTCACACATTTCTTCGGATAATTCCAATCTATCACCAAGTAACATCTGTTCTTCTATATTACTATAATCACGCAATTGGGCGGTGGTCTCATCATAGCATGTAGTTACCACATCCATACATTCATTTTTAACCTGACGAATTTTTTCCTGTTGGCCTTGATATATTTCGGTTATTGCCTGGCGCATAAATTCATTCCATACCTCGTCCGCAATATCACGACAAGTTTCAAGCGTATGATTTGCAAATTCTTTTTTACGATTTAATTCCGCAACAATTTTTGCATTTGTTGTATTTGTTAATACATCACCTAAAAGCGAAACCTGACCATTCAATTCGTAAAAATTTGCTGTATAAATTGGTTCGCCTGTCACCCGATTAAGATAGCGTCCCGTTAAATCTAAACAATGAACATAATTTGCACCACACGCCGTGTCAGCAGTTAAATCAGCACGCACCCCCGCAACACAATCATTTATCGCAACAGAATTATGTGCATCATAATTCTCCAATCGCGCCATATTCATTTCACGATTCGTTTGACGTATCGCGGTATTAGCATTTGTGGCCTGTTTATTCAAAGCCGTCAATAAAGTCTCGCAATCATTTTCAATATACATCCCATACGCAGACATAACCATACTTAATGTCGATTTGGACGGACACTGTGGCGCGACCAACTCTGCGCACTGAGAGTGAACCGCGTTATATAACGATTCGCCCGTAAGGTTTGCTATATTAGCCCCCGATATTAAATCTGTGGTTGTCCAAATCTGCTTTATATCGCCACCCGCATCCAACTGACCCGTCATAGATAACGCGTTGGTCCGCGTCCCTTCAAGGACATCCGTTATTGCAGTAAGTTTTTGCATAGATGCCGAATTATCACGTTTCTTGGCAAGTTTCTTTTCGCCTTCGGTTGCAGATAACATTGCCTTGACCTCGGCCGGTGTTTTTAGAATCGCATCCAAATTTAAATCTTTAAAATCTTGTAATTGAACCGTAGTTTGAGATAATGCGCGTTCTCGCGCTTTTACTGTTTCCAATTTTGAAGAACAAATGCATCTACGATAACTTTCATTTTGCAATGCACAAAACTGATCCATACATGTAAAATACGCCGCCTGACATTCATCATATCCATCACCAAATGTATTCGTAGCCACAGTATTTGTAGCTATACGCGCAATAGATTGTTTAGTCGCGCTACGCGCCGGACGTTTTGAACCATTTACATTAGCGTTTCGTGTTCCACTTGAAACAGTAATAGCTGAACGTCCTGTCTTTTTCACACGAGTTTGCGCCGCCCGAACACGGCTGTTTACATCACGCACCTGAACCGTCGTCGCAGAACGCGACGAAACCACACGCGGTGTCGCAACTGTCGTTGCAGAACGTGACGAAACATTCCCAGAATCCCGCCCAGATGTGGCACTAGCATTGGTACGCAAAACAGTGTCACCACCACGACCAGCGGCCAACACAGAACACGCGCAAAACACGCACGTAATAAAAGAAATTAATATTCTTTTCATCTCCGATAATATATGCTAGCAAAAAATAAAAACTTGTCGCAAGCGTAAATTAAATATAAACGAAACAAATTTTATAAAACCACCATGTTAACATGGCGGCTTGCAAATCAACTACGCAACCTTTTTGGCGGTGCGTAATATCTCGACAGGTGCTTTTTTACCGGTCACTACATCTTTATCTATCACAATCTCTGCTAAATCAGGATTATCTGGTGCATTAAACATTGGTTCTAATAATATCTTTTCCAAAATGCTGCGCAGACCACGTGCCCCTGTTTTACGCGCCAATGCCAACTTGGCAATTTCACGCAAGCCATCGGTAGTGATAGTTAATTTCACATTATCCATTTCTAACATCGCCGTGTACTGCTTTACAATCGCATTCTTAGGTTCGGTTAAAATTTTTACCAGTGCGTCTTCGTCCAAATCAGTTAACGTTGCGATAACAGGTAAACGTCCAACTAATTCTGGGATAATTCCAAATTTCACAAGATCTTCTGGTTGAACATCGGCAACATGATTGTGCGCCTCGCGTTCCTTTTTAGACGTGACCTCGGCACCGAAACCGATACCCGCACGTTCACACTTACGATTTGCGATAACTTTGTTTAACCCACCAAACGCACCACCACAGATAAATAAAATCTTACTTGTATCCAAACGAACCGTTGCTTCACCTGGATGCTTACGTCCTGCCCCACCAGCCGAAACGTTCGCAATTGTTCCTTCAACTAATTTCAACAAAGCTTGTTGCACACCTTCACCAGAAACATCACGAGTCAACGATGGGTTCTCAGACTTACGTGCAATCTTATCAATTTCATCAATATACACAATGCCTCGTTGCGCCTTTTCAACATCAAAATTTGCATTATGCAAAAGTTGCGTCAAAACACTTTCAACGTCATCACCAACATAACCAGCTTCTGTCAAAGTCGTAGCATCTGCAATCGCAAACGGCACATCCAAAATACGCGCAAGTGTCTGCGCAAACAATGTCTTACCCGTACCAGTAGGCCCAATCAACAAAACATTTGATTTTTGAATTTCTACATTTGATGACAATGCAACACTATGCCGTTTGTAATGATTATAGACTGCAACCGCAAGTGTCCGTTTTGCGGCATCTTGGCCGATTATATATTCATTAAGGAAATCATAAATTTGTGACGGTGTTGGTAATTTCTCAGCATCACGCGTGACCTCAGTCTTTAAATCATCCGCCATAATATCGTTGCACAACGCAATGCATTCATCACAAATACAAACGTTGCGACCACTAACTAACTTTTTGACTTCATAGACCGCCTTGCCACAAAAACTGCAAAACTGATGATTATCTTTTGAATCTGGCGTTTTCTTTTCGTCACTCATTTCATTCACCCATAATTACTTTCTTTTCAAAATCTCATCAACCAAACCGAATTCTTTGGCTTGATCTGGATCCATCCAATTATTACGTTCCATCGCAGCAAAGACTTCTTTATCTTTACGCCCTGTAAATGTTGCCATCTGATGAACAAGTGTAGTTTTAACCTTTTGCATTTGATTCACCTCGATTTCCATATCAGTCGCCTGACCTTGGAATCCACCAAGTGGTTGATGAATCATAATTTCTGTATTTGGTAATACAAAACGTTTACCTTTTTCACCAGCCGCCAACAGAACCGATGCCATAGACGCAACCATCCCCATACCAATTGTTGAAACTGGTGACTTTATGTAATTCATCGTGTCCATAATCGCCCACCCAGCGGAAATTTCACCCCCAGGACTGTTGATATACAGGGAAATATCAGCATTTGGATTTTCAGATTCTAAAAACAGTAATTGCGCCACGACAATATTCGACATCTGGGTTGTAATATCGCCATTTATCATAACAATACGGTCACGCAATAAACGTGAATAGATATCAAAAGAACGCTCACCACGTGGGGATTCTTCAATTACAACAGGTATCAATGACATA
Source organism: uncultured Pseudomonadota bacterium (assembly GCA_947303165.1). Lineage (GTDB taxonomy): Bacteria > Pseudomonadota > Alphaproteobacteria > Rs-D84 > Rs-D84 > Enterousia. The sequence goes on from CAMYXE010000029.1 coordinate 4,894, forward strand.
ACTTTATCCTTAATTTATTATTTCTGATTATACCACACAAAATACACATTCGCAAATGTATGATGGTTTTATTTGGCGACAACAACCATTGCTGTCCGCAAGACATTATCCCCAAACATATATCCTGGCTGCATTTCTTCGACCACAGTATTTGGTTCTACATCTTCGGTCACAGGGACCACTTGAATAGCATTATGCTTGGTAGGATCCAACGGTTTTCCAAGTGTTTCTATCTTGGTGACCCCTATTTCCGCAAAAGATGCCCCTAATGCACGCGCCAAAGATTGAATACCTTCATCATCTGGCGAATGTTTAAGGGCCGCATCAACCGCATCCATTACTGGTAATATTTTTTCAGCGACCAACATTGCACGTGCACGCGCCCGGGTTTCAGAATCGATTGCCGCACGACGTCGAGTATTTTCCAATTCCGCCGCCGTCCGCAAATACTTGTCATTCAATTCCGCCAATGCGACCGTTAATTCCTTGATTTTCAATTCTTCTGGTGTTTCAGTGACGACTTTTTCGCCCTCGGTTTCTGGAACCTTTGCATCATTAATAGATACAGATTCTACTTTTACTTCTTTATCTTCCATTGTTAAAACTCTGTTTTGGTTAATTTGCATTATTTATTATAGATACAAATTCATCTATTTTCAAGGATGCCCCCCCAACCAAAACCCCATAAACATTCTTTATCGCTACAATATCTGCCACGTTTTCCGAATTTATGCTTGCCCCATACAGAATCGGTGTCCCGTCCAATCCCATATAAGACAATGTGTCGGCAATAACCTTGTGCGCTGTGGCGATTTCTTCGGCGGTGGGTGTGACCCCTGCTCCAATAGCCCAACGCGGTTCATAGGCAATGATAATATCGCCATCTACATCTTCTGGAACCGATTCGCGAACCCCCGCTTCAATGATATCCAGTGTTTTGCCGGCGCGTTTTTCTTCCATTGTTTCACCGACGCATATAATCGGCGTAATGCCGTTTTCCAATGCCATTTTAGCTTTTTCACGAACAATATCATTTGTTTCATCATGATACATGCGGCGTTCACTGTGCCCAACAATAACATACTTTGTGCCAATTTCCGCCAACATTGCGCCCGAAACTTCACCTGTATAGGCCCCACGTGCATGGCTACTTATATCCTGGGCCCCAATTTGCACATTATTTGACGATTCGGTGTCAATCATGGTAAAAGGCACGCATAAAATCACCTTGTTTTCAGTTTTAACTTCGCTTAAAGCCCCCATCATGGCGGTCAAAGTCGCCCGAGAGCCATTCATTTTCCAATTTCCTGCAATAATTTTCATATTTTTTCCTTTTTTCCGTTGCATTTTTACGTAATGTTTTGCTATGTTATCGCAAAAGGGGACAAAATGCTAGAATATTTACGTAATGCGGCAGATAAACCTGTCGCGAAGATTTTAATGTGGATTCTTATCTTTTCATTTGTTGGATGGGGCGTGGCCGAATGGGTATTTGGTCTGACATCTTCTGATACAACTATTATGCGCGTTGGTGGTGAAAAGATATCAATTAATCAGTACAGTTCTGTAAAATCGAATGAATTGTCAAAACTTTCACGTGAAGAACAGCGAACAATTTATACCGACCCGAATGCCATGGCAACATTCCAGGGGCGCGTTGTAAAAAGCCTTTCTTCAATGAAACAAACAGAGATGCATGCACGCGATTTGGGATACGTTGTGTCTGACCATTACGTTGCGAACCAAATTCGTAATATTCCACAATTCCAATCAGACGGTAAATTTTCAACCGTGGCATTTGATGCAGTGTTGCGTAATTCGGGGCTGACCGAAATGGATATTATTAATGATTTTCGTATGCAAAAGTTGTACGAAATGGCCGCTATGCCCGCCAATACAATAATAAACACACCAAAGTTTGCGATTCGTGCGGTGTATAATGCACGTGGCGCATCACGCACACTGGACTTGGCGACTGTAAAATTCTCGGATTTTAAGGTCAAAAACCCAACAGACCAAGAACTTGCCGAATTTTATAAACAAAACCCACACCGCGTTGCCGAAACACGCGATGTATCGTATGTGATGGTTAGCGCAGAAATGGATAAACCTGACGAATATGAAAAGGGATTAAAGATTGCGCAAAAGTTAGAAGATGATATTATCGCGGGCGACGAACTTGCGGCGGTTGCAAAAAAACATAATGCAACATACACGCACCACGACAAAGTATCCGCGGCAAAATTGCCAGAAGATAAAAATATTACCGATGCAATGCTTGCCCGTATTTTTGCAATGGACGAAGGTATGGAAAGTGAATTGATTGAAACCAAAAAGGGCTTTATCATTGTTCGCATTGACAAGATAACCCCTGAACATAATGCAGAATTTGATGCGGTAAAAAAAGATTTGGTTTCCGAATGGACACGTACCGAACAACGCAAGGCCGCATATGTCCGCGCAAACGAATTACTGGTCGATTTGAATAAAACAGGTAAATTATCAAACGGTAAATCCGTCACTGTTTCACGAACAGACGGTGCCGCGACACCGGTCTTGGTTGCCGCGTTCCATAAAAATATTGGCGACAATTCAATTGTTGATGGTGATAACGAATTTTATGTTATGCACATCGCGGGTGAAAAATTACCGGTCGCCGATGACAAAAAAATGGATGCCATGCGGGACGAAGTTTCTAAATTGTCCGCGCAACGCACCAAGGCGGATTTTGATTCCTATCTGGAACGCAAATATCCGGTCGAAATAAACGAAAAAATATACAACAGATTTGCAAAATAAAAATCTGATATGATACGTGAACCGTCACAAATTGTGGCGGTTTTTTATTTTTATACATTTCCAAACAAAAAAGCACTTGCACCTAAAATATCAATTTTGTTAACATCAAAAATGAATCGGATGGGATTCCGGTTTGGGACTTCAAAATCCCACGCTTTTCGGTGCATTTTTTTTGAATTGCATCGTCATAAATTCCCCGAACAAAAATGGTTCGGGGTGCCAATGGTTATATAACAGGTTTTACCAAAGGCCATTGGGATCATTAAAAGCGTGATTTTTGAACACCCCGACCGTCAATTCTGTTTGGCGGTTGTTTTTATGTCACAGG
>CAMYXE010000030.1 GCA_947303165.1 uncultured Pseudomonadota bacterium
ATTATGGATATTGATAATTACATTGATAGAAATGCTTTTGTTGGCACACGAGTAAAATACATTGTAAAAAAATCACATCGCGGAACATACAATATAACAACGGTCGAACCATACAAAATTCCATCATACTGTAATGATTTACCTGGTTGTATCCAGGTGTACAAAATAGGCGCTGCATTTGATAGCTTTTACAACGCATTAGTTGCTACGAAAAAATTTGTGACAGATATCAGAAATAAATAATGTGTAAATTTTATATCTATAAACACTTATTTAATTCTGCATTATTTTCATTTTGATCAATACGTTTATTTCTTATTTCTTGGCCAGCATTTATTTTCTGTTTCATTAAAATTATTTCTGGATGTGATTGTATATTTAAATTCATATTTTCTATGGCACTATCAACATCTTTTCGCAATGGAACAAATATTGGTGTAATAGAATTTACCGCATTAAATACAGAATTTTTTATATCAAAATCCATATCTTTTATTACCGACAAATATGCATCGATATGTTTATATTCATGCCCAAGTATCGCATTATAAGAACAAGAACCATGTATATGTGATTTATCAATTTCTATTGTGAAATCACTATAACCTATAGTTGCATCAATTTCTTTAAGAACAACACAATATCCAGAACCTGTTGCAATAATATCAACAACCAAATCAAAATCCTCAATCAATGTGCATACGCAAACCCATATAAAAGACATACAAATAAAACGAAGGTTTGTTTTAACATATTATAAATCACTTGCGCCTTGTTTCTTTAAATATTCCGCAACAAATGCTGAACCATACTGGCGATATAAATCTTCGGCAAGTAACACTGATGAACGTCCAGATTCAAACAAACGCAATAAATTACCAAGTCCACCAAGTTCAGTATTCAAAATAACAGATTCATTATTAACCGGACGTGCCAACAACACCGCGCGTTTTAAATTTGGATATGCTTTACCCTGAATAAATGCCATTTCTAATGGATTTAAATTCCAATGTTCATAATCAGATACATCCGCCGCAGGATTACGAAAGAACATTATTGTTTGCGCCTGACCACGAACAACATCCCCTATTCCAAGTTTATCCAAAACATTTGCACGTTGGAAGGCGACCATATACGCCTGACGATTTTTACGACCTTCTTGTAAACCAGTAATAAAGTTATCGCGGAACATTTTATTTTCCAGCATCGGCGCAGTTTCGTCAATCATAATCAACGACGGATTTCCACCAGATACCGTTATATTATTTATTCTATGCAATATATATGAAATAACTGCCGGTGCTAATGTAGCATCTTGTAAAATATCCGTAAAATCAAAAGTTGTTAAACGTGATTCCAAATCAAGTGTATCAACATCTTCATTAAATATTTCACCATACTGTAATGGATCAACCCATTTTTTCAGAGCGCTACGCATATTACCAGATGAAGAAAAACAACTTTCCCATAAATTTTTCAACAACCTATCTTTATCAGATAAATAATCAAAATTAACGGAAACCGCACGTGCAATTTCATCAGCAGAAATCGCATCACTTTGTTCAGAAATCATTGCAAACCAACGCCGCAAAAACGCCCTGTTTGCAACAGTATCTTGCATTTTTAATGGATTTAAATGTGTTAAAAACGCTGTATCTGTTTTTTCTTTGCCTTGCATTGTAATATATTTACCTCCAACCGCGAGAGTAAATATTTCTGCACCTTTGTTTCTATCAAAGAAAAATGCTTTCAATTTTTTATGACGCAAAGATTGCGCAATAAGGAACGAAAATAATGTTGTCTTACCACCACCAGTGGGACCAATAGTAAGTGTATGTCCAACTGCGGCCGGTTTATCAGAAACATGGAATTGGAATTGATATGGCGTCCCTTGGGCAGTTGGGAATATAACAAGTGGTCCTTGACCCCAATCAGAGTTTGCTATACCGCGTGGTGTACTTGACATTGGTATACTAATTGCAGCAGCCCTAGACAACATTTTAAACGTCCGTGGAAATGTATCAAAACCAGGAACAATTGAAAACCATGAAACCTTGGTTGCAAAATTTTCAACAATAGGTGAAACACCAAAAGATGCCGAAATCTTTTTAAATTCATCAACATATTCTTTTAATTCTTCTTGTGATTTTCCAAATATAATAAACAAAGGATAATAATTAACTAATGTTTGATTACCTGATGTATTTTCATCCATTGATGATTCTGCCGAAGAAATTTGCTCTTCTGTTGAATCGTTTTCTTTTTCTGCGGCACTACGACGTTGACGTAATACAGCTTCAACAGCAGCAGCACCCATTATTTGAAATCCGTTCATACAAATCATTTCTGTTTGTATTGTTCCAATCGAATCAAAAAAATCTTCATCCAAATAGTCAGGTGCAGCACGAAAAGAAATTAACGATGCAAAATATTCCCTATCACCGCTTATATACTTAACATTGCCATCACGTAAAAATTCAACATCGTCAACAGTTGAAAGTTCTGTTATCTCTTCATTACAAACTTCTGGTTTTGGTTTCGTTATTGGTGAAAAAAGACGACCAAAAAAACTTGCCATATTATCACGTGATAAATTTTTCAAAACTCGTGGATTATACGGCGCCAAAATAGATTCTATATAATTTCCATATTGGTTTAATCTATCCCTTGTGTTTGGTCCATGAACAGATAACACAATATAATAACTATTTACAAATATACGTAAACCTTGGGAACGCCACTTATCATATATTTTTTGTAAAACAGGTTGATCAAATTCATAATCTGTATTTTCACCAACCGCGTCACGAATTGTAAAAAATCTTAAAACAACGTTCTGATCATGTATTTGATTAAAGATTTGCGAACGTAAATCTAAAAACTTTGCCTTTTGCTCATCAGTTTGCATACTTGTTTGCACACCAGAAACCTTATAGACGCGAACCAATGAACCATCTGATAATTCCAAAGAATCATCAGTATAAACTGTTGAAAAAGGAATATAATCAGAATAGTGTTTATATCCAAATTTTGGAAATATATTTTTTATTATTGTAGGAACATACATCATTAAAATAATAAATATAAAAATAACCGCAACAACCATGATTGTTAACGTCATAGTCACAGAAAATCCGCTGCCAGCAAAATATTTAAAAAAACCTTCTATCATGCAGACAATCTCCGTGGAATTTTACTTTTTATCATTTTAATTTTCGCGATTAAAACCTGCCCTAATTGCACATCATTTTTTGTAAAATGCGCAAAAATCATATGAACCAAACAAACAGATAGTAAAAAATACAATGGATTTAAGTATGTATTAATAAAATCTGCCCCAAATACCAATAAACCAATAATATAAAGTGTAATAAAAATACCAAACTGAACCATAAAATTCAGAACAGCCAAAGTGTATGGAACCCCAAACAAAAGCGACGGATTCGCCAAAGCTTTTAGCACTTGTTGCCTCATTTTATTGAAAATCCCTCCATGGATGATTTCATTATAACAATTTCAACAATTTTCAACAAGCATAAAAAACAAAAACATAAAATTGTTAAAAATGTTGAAAATAACCATGAATTTTAACCAATTTTAAAATACTAATTTTTTCAACAAAAACAACAAAACCCATAAAATACCGGCAAAAAATTGTTAAAAACTTTGTTAAAATCAAAAATTCAACAATTTCAACAGCCCTAATAATAACAATAAAATATAAATATATTATTTGATTTTTGTTAAAAAGTGTTTATAATGCCTTGGCAAAAAGGATAAAAAATGAAATTTTTAAGTTCGTTAAGGGCGTGGAAAAAACGCGGAAATATCAAACAGGTTCGTCGTGGAAAGCAAATTGTCCTGATTGATCCTGATAACCCGAAATTCAAGGCAAAACAGGGTTTTAAAAGAAAATAACCCCGTGTTTTATATGTCTATTTACGGTATGCGCTTGTATGCCGTATTTTTTTTAAAATAAATCAAAATCTTTAATAAATGCCTCTATCATGGCATCTTTAACCTCAACGCCGGAAAGCCCGGCATTACGAAGATAGTTTTCAATATTTTCGTTTATATTGAATAAATATGCACTGTGATCGGCAAATTCAGGAACAGATAATATCCTTTGTGAAGGTAAAAACCTTATTTTGGCACTTTTATCCAATAAATGGCCGGCAAAACGAATATCAGAACGTGAATTTTTACAATTTGGATTAATGATAGCTGTTCCAGACGCGCGCGAAAAACTGTTTTTATTACCCATGATTTTTGTTTGTAATAAAATACCTGTATCTGGTGCATCATGTTCCGCGATAATTTTTAACGACAAATCCGATGAATTTTTGCACATAATATGCCCACGAATTTCAGAATTTTTCCCGGTGTTTTTGATAAAAATGTTAAAAAAGGCCGGGAAATTATTTTCAATATTTACACTTAAAAACACCGGTTGGTTTTCAATATTAATGTTAATATTTAATGTGTTTTCTTTCTCTATTTTACCGACATATATAATATGTATAGGTAAATCATATCTTTTTGTAAAAATATCGGTTTCTGGCAAAGTTGAAAATTGTGGTTGATAATTCCCGTCACAGTAAACAATAGTTTCTGCGGGAAAGGTTTTTATGTTGAATTTGTTCCATATGTATGACATATTATCTGTATTATAAAGGATTTTATTATGGGTTTCAATTGTGGAATTGTTGGACTTCCAAATGTTGGAAAATCAACACTATTTAATGCGTTAACACAAAGTGCCGCGGCCGATGCGCAAAATTACCCTTTTTGCACCATAGAACCCAATACTGGTCGTGTGGTTGTGCCGGATGAAATATTGCATAAATTGGCGGCCGTTGATAATTCTGCCAAGATAATACCAACCCAGTTGGAAATTGTTGATATCGCCGGACTTGTCCGCGGTGCATCAAATGGTGAAGGACTTGGAAATAAATTCCTTGGGAATATTCTTGAAACAGATGCAATAATCCACGTTGTTCGTTGTTTTGAAAACGATGATATTGTTCATGTGGACGGCCGTATAGACCCAATTTCTGATATTGATACAATCGAAACAGAATTAATGTTGGCTGACCTAGAAAGCCTTGGAAAACAGATTAAAAATCTTGAAAAAAAGGCCCATGGTCTTGATAAAGAGGCAATAAAATTACTTGCTGATGCAAATATTATCCGTGAAAATCTGGAAAAATTTGTGCCGGCACGCAATTTGGATATTGATACAAAACCTTTTAATTTATTAACATCAAAGCCAGTTATTTATGTATGCAATGTGGAAGAAGCGGCCGCATCTACGGGAAATAAATATTCAAAGATGGTTCAGGATAAATTTGGTGATAAAAATCCGGTTTTAATAATTTCGGGGAAAATAGAAATGGAAATTGCACAAATTACCGACCCCGAAGAAAGAAAGATGTTTTTAAATGACCTTGGCTTAGAACATTCTGGTCTTGAACAGGTTATAAAAACCGGTTATGAAACACTTGGGCTGCAAACGTTTTATACTGTTGGACCAAAGGAAGCGCACGCATGGACAATTACACGCGGTATGACCGCACCCCAGGCCGCAGGTAAAATCCACACAGATTTTGAAAAAGGTTTTATTCGTGCCGAAGTTATTTCACCATCTGATTATATAGAACTTGGTGGTGAGGTTGCGGTTAAAGAGGCCGGAAAAATGCGCCTTGTTGGACGTGATTATGTAATGCAAGAAGGTGATATTTGCCATTTCTTGTTTAATAACTAATAAAAAATTATAAATATAAATTGTTAATAAAAATCCGCTATATGGCGGATTTCTGCTTTTATATTGACAAAGGTTACATATATGATATATTTAAAAAAATTAAAAAAGGGGTATATATTGACATCTCGCCGTGAATTAAAAAAACAACAAAATATGGAAATATCGGACAAATAATTTGATGATGAAACTTAAACACTAGAATATTTATTAGACCCAAAAACAAAATATGATATGTTGAAGTTAACCGAAGATGAACGTAAAGAATTTATAAAACAAGCAAAAATAGCATTATTTTTTAAAAATTTAAGCCCTTGTATGGAACTTGGCAGTACGAAATTCAATGGTATGAACACATATCAATATGCTGAAAGAAAAGGGTTAACAAATGATATGACCGATGAACAAAAACAGATGTTAAGTCAAATATCCCGTGATGTATCTTCCTGGCGTATTTTGGCGGTCACACAAAAAACTTTGGGGTTGATAGTAGGTGTTATTGCTGTATCTAACTTTATAATAAATGTAAAATTCCAAGAATTATACGATAAAATACAACCAGAAGAAAAATATATATTTTGGTCACTTGTCGCAGTTATTGTATTAAATCATCGTAAAATAAAAAAAATTTATAAAAACGTATTACAAAAAATATACGAAATTGCACAATTAGAACTTGAAAAATCACAAGAAAAATAATTTTTATTGAATATCTAATAATAGTTCTATTTTTTCTTTTACTTGTTTGATTTTTTCATCTATTTCAACAGTCGAAGCAGAAGTGCCATTTTTCAATGCATCTGTGACAATTTGTTTTCTTTCTTTTATTAATTTTTCAAGATACTTTTGCAACTTTAATGATATAAGATATTTTTCTGCGGCATTAAAATCAAGATTCATATCAGCAACATTTGAATCAAAATTAATATTAAAACCGCTTATAAAATCACCATAACGTTCCGCTAATTCTGGGTATTTATTAACAATAAAGCAAAGTGTATTGTTTATAACAGAATCTATTTCTGGAATTTCTATATCAACAGATTTTAAATTTTTCTTCCACTTATGCCATTCGTTAAATTTACGGCTATCATATTCGTGTTCATATTCTGCGCGTAATAATTTATCAGTGATTTTTTCAAGTTGCGATTTTAAGAATTTTTCCGCCTGTGTTTTCCCGGCCGGTGTATTAACAAGATAATTCTTGTTTGTGACTTGCCATAAAAAATCAACCAAAGGGACCGCATTATTTATAATCTTGTCCATCTCTGTTTTTCCAGATTTACGCAGGATTTCATCCGGGTCTTTGCCACCGGTCACAAATGCAAAACGAACATCAGAATTATCACGTAAAAACGGTAATATTATACCGCATGCGCGTGCCGCGGCTTTCTGTCCGGCACCGTCACCATCAAAACAAAAAATAATATTTCTATTTGCTTTACATAAAATTGCAATATGGTCTTCGGTAAGCGCGGTCCCAAGTGGCGCAACGGTTTCACCAAATCCATTAGATTGCATTTGAATTGCGTCAATTTGACCTTCGACAATAATTGCACGATTGGCGCGGTGAATTGCTTCACGTGCAAAATTAAAACCGAATAACGTTTGTCTTTTATGGAACATTTCTGTATCGGTTGTATTTATATATTTGGGTTCAGACCCATCTAATGAACGCCCAGAAAATGCGACAATTTGCTCATGTGTATTGAATATAGGAAACATTAATTTATCACGAAAAAAATCATATAACCCATATTCACCACGGCGGACAAGCCCGGTTGCAATAAGTTTATCTTGTTTTATATCAACAAATTTATTTGCAATAATATTATTTTTTGGCGCATAACCAATACCGTATTTTTTTATCATTTCATCGGTAAAACCGCGCCCACGTATATATTCCAAGGCACGTGCACCTTCGGGGGTAAATAATTTTTCAGAATAAATTTTTGCCGCATTCGCCGTAATAGTTACATACGTTTCTTCTGCGTCGATTTGTTGTTGTGTTTTTGGTTTGTATTCTGGTAATTTTAATCCCGCCATGTCGGCCAATTCTGTTATAGCAGTCTTGAAATCGACATGTTCAGATTCCATAGTAAACGAAATAATATCACCATGTTTTCCGCAACCAAAACAGTGATAAAAACCTTTATCTTCACTGACCGAAAAAGACGGAGTTTTTTCA
>CAMYXE010000031.1 GCA_947303165.1 uncultured Pseudomonadota bacterium
GATGATGGGCGAATATGTCATTTATTATCATGGCAAAGTTATTGGTGGCATTTATGACAACAGATTTCTTATCAAACCAACAGACACGGCAAAAAAATTTTTGCCAAATGCCCCAATGGAAATCCCATATAATGGGGGACATCCAATGTTGATGATAGAAGATGTGGAAAACCCTGCCTTGTTGATGCAACTCTTCAACGCCATGTATTCTGAATTACCAAATCCAAAAAAAACAAAACTTAAACGATCACATTAAAAAGTAGCTTTAAATCCAATATACTGTGGACTGGCCGATACTGATACACCATTACGCCTATCAACAAATGTATACGACATAATACCGGCAATTGACGCACCTGCCAATGTATCCCACCACCAATGTTTATTCGCATGAATTCTTGAATACGCGGTAAACCCGGCCATAACATACGGAACGACCGCCGGCATTAAACCGTATCTTGCATGAATAAATGTTGCGCCTGAAAAAGCCGATGCAGTATGTCCAGACGGGAAAGAACGATTATCCGCCTTATTCGGACGTCTTTCTTCCACCGCATATTTCAACCCATATACAGTGGCCTCCATTGTCCCAAAAGAATATGCGAATTGTTTTGCACCTGTCCAACCTTCTTCGCTAATTGCCATACCAAACGCATATGCCGGGACAATAACCTGGGTATAGTCACCGATTTTTTCAATTGTGCTTTTACCACGTGCATACACATCTTGCACACCAAATAAAATTAATACCATGATAAATATATGAAATATTTTAAACATCTGTATCCCTTGGGGTTCATTTTGTGTCCTAGGAATAATATCAAATTTATATCAAAGTGCAAACATATAATACCCACAATATATTTATATTAATGAGGCTTTTGCCAATACAACAAAAAATGTTATAGGCACATAGCACCAAATAAATACCAAATATATACGGAAACAAAAATCACGTATATCAATATTCCTGCCGTATACATAGATTATCTCTCAATACTTATTGACATGCTATTAATATATGGCAAACCATTTTTTGCACGAAATTCATCTATTTTTCGGACAACGTCTTTTGTTTGCTTATCTATTAACCAAGCACTCCTTTCTGTCATTATATTCAAATAGGATTCCCAAAATTCCTTTCCGCGTAGAATCGCAACTGCCCACCCAGATTTTTCTAATCTTGTGCCCAATTTTTTTAATTTTTTAGCATTCAAATTATTCGATAAATTCAATGCATATTGTTGTTTTAATAATGGTGAAATAGCGACCAGACCATACTCAGTTTGTAAATGACCATGACAAAAAACACTACCACAAACATTAACAAGATTTTCATTAACAAACTTTTGCATTGTTCCACCAACCAAGCTAAAATCTGGATAAAACCTATCTATATAATGTCCGAATATTTCATGTTTTATGGTTCCAACCAATTCATCAACATTTTTACCAATCTTATCTACATTGAATTTGACAATGTCCCCTTTATTAACACCAGAATGATCATCTTTAGGGTTTGAATAAACTTCAAGTGTTATAGGATGTTCTTTGAAAAATGTATTATTTAAATCTTCAACTAACATTGTAATAAGTGTTGCACATGCACAAGTTTTGGCATCGCCCGGCAATATATCATATGCTTTTACCAACCCGACCACCACATCATCTGATGCCAATGCACATATCATCAAACCATCCATAAATTTTGCATATTTTTCTTTGATTATACGCGGAATGGAATTCCACCACATATCCAGAATTCTATCGCCAATTGTTGCGATTACATCATCATTCAAATCCATCAGAAAATTTTTTTGATTTATTAAATCTTGATTTTCAACTGACGATGCTTGTATTTTTGCATCCACTTTATCCATCTGATTTTGTAAATCTGCCATATAGGCTTCTTCCGAATTTACTATATTAGTTATATGTTCCTGCACACCGTTAATATCGTAATAATAACCAACATCTTCCCCAGGTGTCCACAACCATGGATTATTTATCATTATACCAGATATCTCTTCGGCATTATTATACAAATCGTGATAAAACTTGTGCAAATCAGGATATTTCTTAAGTAGTTCTTCACGCTCGTTTTCATCAGATGGCAATGACGCGATACCATGCGACGTCATCATCGATAGAAATACTTGGGTACGCGATTTAACCGAATCAACACCGTTATTGGTTTGAGCCTTTAATGATTTATACAACTCGGGATTTCTGGAACGAAGTTTATCCCGCAAATATAATGTATATTCAAACAACCTTTTATACATATAAAACAAACCTTTTAATTTGACCCCGAAAACATAATACAAAAATACAAAATTGTCAAATAAAAATCGTCTAAATAAAATCGCAAAAATCAAACGTATAAACAATCTATTTTTTGACGTTATATTAATCTTTTCACATAAATCAAAGAATCACATTTCCCTGTGCATTTGGCCCACGATGCCATTGGTAAACGTTTTTCCAAGATATAGCCATTGTGTTTAGCAAGATTTTCTGAACGAATATTTCCATCATCTATATCAAGAATCAATTTCTTAAAACCGAATTTGATTAATTCTTTTTCCAACGCACCCAACGCTTCTGTCATATATCCATGGCCATTTGCAGATTGAATCAACCAATATCCAATTTCACATGATTTTGCGACCGTATCAATATCATAGAACCGAATACGACCAATTAATTTATCGTCTTTATAAATACCAAACAGCATACCCTGGTTTTTTTCAATTTGTGACTGATAATGTTCCAAATTTCTTTTAACGTCTTCCTGACTTCGAATATATTCAAAATGCCCCTGGAACGCTTCTAAATAATCACGATTTGCATTGATGATGCTCAGAATCATTTTTGCATTTACTTCATCGGCATTTATAACCTTTATTACCAAACGTATAGTTTTGATAATTTTTGGAAAGTCACGTAAATCTAACATATTATTTTTTCTTTCTGGGTTCGACACATTCACCCTCTTCTGGACAGCAAGCGAATTTCATCTGCGATACTTCTTTGAATTTTTCACCTGGGCAACATCCATATTTGTTTGGTTTTGTTCCATCAGCACATAAACCTTTCGCCAAATTTTCTGCTATTTGCTGTTCTTGCGCAATCTGTTCTGCCTCTAATTCTTTTTTGGTCTTTTTAACAGGTTTTGGTTCAACAACCTTGACTTCTTCTTCGACCACCTCCGCTTCTGTCTCGGGCTCTATTATACCAGAATCAATCACGGTAACAGGATTTATATTTTCGTAATTACGAACAGGTCTGCCCCTTGCACGTGATGCACATTGTGAACGCTGTCTTACAAGCATGGTTTCTAACTCTTCATTCAGATCTGGGTTTGCTACGACTTCCTTACGCAATTCCGTAATACGTTTTTTAATTTCATCACAAGACAAACGGGATGCAACAGTACGTGTTTCTTCTTCCTCTTCTTCAACGACATCTTCTTCATCGTCTTCGAATTCATCTTCGTCGAATTCTTCATCATCCAACATCTCAACTTCTTCGGTATCATCTGCCCAAGACACAACCGATACAGTTGCAAATGCCAAAATTCCCAAAATTCCGAATATCTTTAGGTTCATGTCTTCACCCTTTTGTATTCTAATATTATTCTTCTATTACACGTTGCAATTCCATAATAAAATCAACCCCTGGATTAATTAATTTTTCCGCCTTTTTTATATACTTCCTTGCTTCATTTTGCATTTGCAATTTCTTATAAGTATTTACCGTGGTTCTAACATCATCTTCAGATAACTCACCATCTTTTACACGAACACCTTCGGCTATTTGCAACTCATTAAGTGCCATTTGCTTATATTTTTCTGAATTTTCTTGACAACCATCCTCGGCCATTTTTGAATAAACTTCAGCATTATATAAATGACAATCAGAACCACGACACGTATTTATATATTCCATTAATGTCCGTTCTATCACTAGACACGGTTTATCTTGGTCTTCTGGTCTGGAACCATTTGCACGTTTTAACACATCAAAAACACTAAATTCTGCATCCCGCAATTCTTCATATTTCTTTTTATTCTCCGCACAACCCCACCGCATTAAATTATCGTAAACATCAGCATTTCGTTTATGTGCATCCGCAGCATCAAACTGTGCATCATCTATATCTGGCACAATTTGCACCACCAATGCTTTTTCACGCATTTGACAAGGTGATAAATTTTCGCTGTATACACCAGAATCGGCCGTATGCGCATGTCTGTATCCCCAAATAGACACACCTGTCATCATACCACATACAAATATACCAATCAGCACAAGCCATGCCCAAATTTTCTGTGAACGACCACAGATATAACATTTATCACAAGATTTTTCGTTTGTTTTCATGTCCTCTCTCCCATAGTTTTATAATTTACTTAACTATACCATTCTTTATTGTGATGCATCTATCGGCACGATTCGCCAACGACATATCATGTGTTACAAATAACATTGCCATTTTATTCTTTTTTACAAGATTTAGCAACAACTCAAATACAGCGATTGCATGATTTGGATCCAAACTGCCCGTTGGCTCGTCCGCCAATAATATATCAGGATTATTTGCCAACGCCCGCGCAACAGCAGTCCGTTGTTGTTCACCGCCAGACATTTGCCCCGGCAAATGAGATGCCCTGTGTGCAACATTCGCAGCCTTTAACAACTTCATTGCACGAGTATGCGCAGCATCCGCATCAACCCCGTTTGCCAACATTGGCAACATAACATTTTCAACGGCGGTAAAATCAGACAATAAATTATGACGCTGATAAACAAAACCAAGTTTTCTGCGCCGTATCATTGTCCGCATTTCATCATTCATGGAATGCACCGGTGTCCCCGCAACCAGTATACTGCCCCCCGATGGCTTATCAAGCAACCCCACACATTGCAATAATGTTGACTTACCAGACCCAGATGGCCCAACAAGAGCAACTATCTCGCCACGATGCAAATCAAAACCACCGCCAGTTAAAATATGTAATGGCTGACCACCTTCTATAAAGGTTTTTTTAATATCGCGCACCGACAAAACGACTTCGCCCTGTTTTGGTCTTGATAAAGAATTTAATATAGGTGCCATTATTTACATCTTTCCTTTACTCGTTTCTCAACACTTCTACTGGATCAGTGTTTGCTGCTTTCCATGCCGGATAAATTGTCGCCAAAAAAGCAAGCGCAATTGCAATTACCGCAATACCTATAACCGTCACTGGAACCAATTTAGATGGCAATTCTGATAAATAATATAATTCCGCTGGAAACAAATCACGACCAGTCGCCCACTGAAAGAACTGACGAATTGGTTCAATATATACCGCAACCACAACCCCCAACACAGTTCCTAGTAACGCACCAATCACACCGATACTGGTCCCAGACAACATAAATATACGCATCATCGAACGACGCGATACCGCAATATCACGTGATTTATCCTTGACCAACATAACCAGCGACGAAACAATGTTAAACGCCGCCACTATAACAATTAACATTAAAATCAAAAACATTACATTCGATTCAACCTGGAGTGCACCAACAAACCCGCGATTCAAATCACGCCAATCACGCACCACATAACCATCTGGCAAAGTATTAATCAATGTATCACGCACCGCATCAGTATTTTCAGGATCTTTTAAGAATAAATCTATATGCGTTACCGAATCACCAATATTCAAATATTTTTGTGCGGTTTCTAATGGCATAAATATATATCCAGAATCATATTCATACATTCCCATAAAGAAAGATGTCATCACAGGATAAGACATAATACGTGGCATAGTCCCAAATGCGGTCGGCGTTGCACCATTTGCCGAAACCAGCGACACATTATCACCCATGTGCGCCCCCAGCTTGCGTGCAAGTGTTGCACCCATTACCAATTCCCCATCTTTAATTTCAGACGGTTTTTTGCCGTATACACGCGTCCCCGAATTTACCTTGTGTTCAAAATCCGACATCCTTATACCACGCACCATCGCACCAGAATTATTACCATTCGCGGTCACCATAATCTGGCCTTCGGCAATAGGCACAATTGATGTAATAGATTTTGCAACAACCTTGCTCTGTTTCATTTTATCAATCAAGAAATCATAATCCGCAATTGCACCATCTTGGTGATAAACAACAACATGCCCGTTCATACCAACAATACGGGACAACAGAGTATCATGGAAACCGCCCATCACAGACATAACAACAATCAAGGTTGCAACACCAAGCATAATTCCTATAAGGGAAACCCACGAAACAACCGAACCAAAACCACGTCTTTTGGCCGCCAAATATCTAAATGCAATTTTTCTTTCAAGTTTCGTAAACATTACGCACTCATTCTAACACAGACATTTATTTACGCAAGTAATTCCTTAGTTCATCCCCGACCAACGCTGTATCATTTGGAATATCCGCAGGATTAATAATTGATACTATCCGTGGAGACATAAATATAACCAACTCTGCAAATGGACTTATCAACGTTTCCGGTGTTGTAACAAAAGAATGCGTTGGTATGCCAATTATGATATAGTTATCCCCAACACTTGACGGTATTGTAAACGAAGACAATTCGCCATTACTTGTCCGCAAAACAATCTTGGCATCTATTTTTTTACGCCCCGCAAAATCAGTATATTTTGCCGCAGCACCAACAACAAGGTCCGTTTCTAAACGTTCTTCCTTGCCACATTGACCAATATCAAATCTTGATTGCCACCCATCAGGAACAACAAAACGCCCCTGGGAAACAAGAACAACATTTGCCTGTTGCGATAAAAATTCTTGTAATGTTTTTGTATTTATTTCCGGTCCAACAACCAAAGTTCGTCCAACAACACCAGGGATAGACATCTTGATATTTTTATCACCAAACGCTGGTAATAAATTCATCCAAATAATAGGATTATCAGTTTTTGGGTACACACGATAAACATCCATATCCCATGCCATTACATACTTTTTAGAAGATATGTCAGATATTATACGCGACACCTCACGTTCTGTTTGATAATTACCTTCAAATATCAAGGTATTATCTGCCCAATCAACAATCAAATTACGGACATCTGCACCATGCATTGCATCCAAAAGCGCCATAACTATTGTATCATCATGTGGCATTTTTATTAACCATTTCGCACGATTAAATAATTTTATCTCCCCTAATGCCGCATCATACGAATAATAAACCCGCCCAAGTCTGGCAATCAAATCAATCGCGTCTGATAAATTTCCAGATGCAATTGATCCAGAAACCTTTTCTATCACCTGCTCCTGTTCAACAACAGCTATATCTGTCCCTTCAAGTAATTTATTTATTGCTGACGTAACACTTTGTTTTTTAAAATCATAATCAGCAACGGTCAAATCGCCCGGTAAATCATCACCCTTGTCCACACGGACCATTTCAATCTTTTCTTCTGGCACCACAGACACAACCGATTGGTTATCCCAATCAACCGTGCAACGACGTGGCAATTCCACGGAAAAACGACGCGCAGTATCAGTAGTAAGCGCAGCCTTTTTTGGAAAAATCGGTACAGAATTGTCATCAATAACTAAACTATCAATAACCTGAACCGTATCATATTCTATGGAATTTGTTTCGTCGGATACCTGCATGCACCCAACCGTTGTAAAAGCCACCAAAACAAAATAAAGTATTCTCTTCATGTTTTTTCATCCTATATATTCATTACTTTTTCAAATTCTTCCAAACTCATTTCATATATCGGTCGTTGCGACGGTGTTGTCAAATCATGTACATGTTCGAACTGTTTACGAAATCTTTCGATTAC
>CAMYXE010000032.1 GCA_947303165.1 uncultured Pseudomonadota bacterium
TGTTTGTTCGGGTGCGCCACGTGAATTTAATATAATCGTATTTTTTGCCCCCATAAGGAAGCATGTGGCCTCCCAATTATCACTTAATACAGATAATGATTTAAATATTGCGTTCCCCGTGTTGATATTATCAACGACTATGATATCGGCTAATGCGCCGGTCAAATGTTTTTCTGCGCGGATATCTGAATCCAATGCAACATCCAACTGTTCAATTCGTAGTGTTGATTCTGGGAAATCGTTTACATGTTCCGCATACCAAGAGTGTAATATCGGTGATATCTTTGTATTTGTATCACCGCCCGCCGATATAAGTGATATAAATGGTGCACGTGTATTACCAAATGTTTGTGTGAATAATGACGCCGCATTTTGAACTATATGTGTTAATTGTGATTCATCGGGAACAGGGACGCATGCCGCATCTGTTAAAATAAAAGGCGGACGTTTTTTTGATTTATCAAAAAGCACTGTACAATGTGTTAAATAAAATTTTTCGCCATTATTTAATTTTTTGTTAATTGCGATAATGCGTCGTAAAAAATCGTCCGAATGAATATCACATTTCATTAAAATAAATTCATCGCCTGTATTTGGTAATTCGTCACCATTTGGTGCGTAATCCCAACCCGAGATATTTGCGCATTCGTGCATAGCATTTTTAATCGCGTTTTTATATTTATCAGTCACATCACCAAAACATAGAATTTTTTTCATAACAAAACCTTTGGGCTATATGCGTGAAATGTTAGCAAAATATAAATGTTTTTATCAAATACTTTTTATGGTATAATTACATCAAGTAAAACGAGAGAAAAAACAATGAAAATAGCAATTATTGGTATTGGTTCGGTTGGTTCCGCGGTTGCAACTGCGGTGAAAAATACTGGTCTAGTTCATGAGATGGTTTTGTTTGATAGGGACGGTGTTCGGGCGCGTGCCGCCGCTGAAGACCTGGGGCATGCGGCCAGTTTTGGGTTTGATGTTAAAATTACGGCTGTAAATAATTATCGTGGTATTCGTGGTTCTGATATAGTCATTATATCCGCGGGGGCAAATCAAAAGCCTGGTGAAACACGTACGGATTTGTTACAAAATAATGCCGAGGTTATTCGTGACATTGTGCCAAAGGTTATGGCGAATGTCGATTCAAAGCATGTAATTTTAATTTTGGTTACAAATCCATTGGATGTGATGGTAATGTTAGCCCAGTCGCTTTCTAAATTGCCGCCTGCACGTGTTATAGGAACAGGCACAATGCTTGATTCAGCGCGATTGCGCACAATATTGTCGCGCCAGTTATCTATTTCGCCTCAATCCGTTCATTCATACGTATTGGGGGAACATGGTGATAGTAGTGTTATCGATTGGTCTTCGGTGACAATTGGTGGATTATCATTAGACGATTTTTGTCGCCAAACAAAAAATCCTATGTCCCAATCAACGCGCAACACCATTGAATACCGGGTGCATAATGCGGCATATGAAATTATTCGCGGACGTGGCGCGACGTGGGATGGAATTGGTGCCGCCGTTGCAGACTTGCTAAAATGTATAATAAATGACGAACACAGAATTCTGACAGTATCCACGGTTGCGGGTACAGGTACGCATGTTGTTGCGATGTCACTGCCGCGTGTGGTTGGTTCTGATGGTATAATTGCAACATTGAATCCAAAAATGTCAACGTCAGAATCTGCGGCTTTGCGACGCAGTGGTCGAATTATTCAAAAGAATTTTTCACGTTTATAAACATTAATGGGGAAAACATCCCCGTTTTTTGGCAAACATTCATATTTATGTATTCGTTGGTGTGTGGTATTTTTTTGACACAAGGAAATACAAAATGCCAACAGATATAGAATATGAAGAATTGAAAAATGGTAAAGGATTTTGTGCCATGTATAATGGGCGTCAGATAGGTGAAATTGACGTTTTATACATCGGAACTGATAGGATGATTATAGAATCCACACAGATTGATTCTGAATATCGCGATACCGATTTGTGTCATAACTTGGTGCGGTGTGTTGCGGAGTTCGCACGTCGGCATCATCGTAAAATTTTATCCCTTTGCCCACGTGCACAATCTATATTTAACAAGTATTCAGAATTTGATGATGTTCGTTTAATGCGTGTGCCAGCATAATAATAAATGCGGAATTTCCCGCATTTACATATTCATGTTATCAATAACGAATTTCCAATCAACAAGGCTTTCCAGGAACCTGTCCACATAGTCAGCGCGTCGATTTTGCCAATCCAGGTAATATGCATGTTCCCACAAGTCCAATGTTAAAACTGGTTTTTGATTATGCGCAATTGGTGTATCAGCATTTTTTGTTGCAACTATTTCAAATTTCTTTTCACCATTATGAATAAGCCAAACCCAACCTGAACCAAATACACTATTTGCAACAGATTTGAATTTTTCTTTGAATTCGCTGACACCACCGAATGCATCAGACATTATATCTGGGATTGCGTTATTGCCGCGACCCAAACAATTGAAAAAGAATTGATGATTATAAACCTGTGCAGCATTATTGAATATATTCTGTTCACCAGGATTATTTGCCGACCCAATAATTATTTCATGTAAATCCATATTTGCATATTTTGTATTTGCAATAAGTTTGTTCAAATTTGCGATATATGTAGCCAGGTGACGCCCATAATGAATACGCACTGTTTCTGCAGACATATATGGTTCTAAATCTGTTTCACGATAAGGCAACGGATAATCATTAAGATTGAACATGTTTTTCCCCTTGGTTTTGTAATATTTTATAAATTATTTACGCATGTTGCCACAGGAAAAATAGTTCATTTAATATTAAAATTTACTTGCACCATACCCATGGTTATTTCTATAATCAATTGCAAATCAAAAGGAGAAAATATGAATAAATTTTTTGCGACACTTGCAGGTGCATTGTTCTTTGGAAACGCTTTTGCTGCGGATATAACGGTTTATTATTCGCCGACATGTCCACATTGTCATCATGCGCGTGAATTCATTGCCCAGAATCTTATCTATGAATATCCAGAAATCAAAGTGACCGAGGTTAATGTTGTAGAGATGGCAAATAGATCAGAATTTATGGATACATTGAAAAAATGTGAATACGAATCGGGTGGGGTTCCTGTTCTGGTAATTGGTGAAAAATGTTTCCAGGGTTATGCAGATTCTATGGCGGACGATTTGCGCAAAGCAGTCGAAGCAGATTTAGATGATGCGGCCAAAAAGATTGCCACAGAAAATAGAAAAGCAATGGAATCTGATGCCGATGCATTTCGTAAAGAACACAGTGACAGAACGTCCGCGATTGTTGAACGGGAATTAACAAAAACAGACAACAGCACTGAAGAAAATACAGCAGCAAAGAAATCAAATAGTGGCTGGGTGTTTTATGCGATACTTGGTATTTTGGTTATAGGTTTAGGATTTGTTCTTACGCGTAAAGGCAAAAAATAATAGGTATAGATATGTTTAATCTGACAATACTTGATTATATATACATCGGAATATTACTGGCGTCGACAATCTGGGCAACGATACGTGGTGGGATTTATGAAACTGTTGCAACCTTGTCTTGGGTTATTGCGGCTGTGACTGCGCGTTTTGTGTCGCCTATGTTGGATAAGTTACTTCAGGGGTGGTTCGGGGTTAGCGAGTCTACTGTTGGAACACTGGTTGCATCATATTTCGTTGTGTTTTTTATTATTTTGATAGTTGTTGGATTCTTTAATCAAAAATTACGCGACAGGATTCAGGCCAGTATGATGAATGTCACAGATCATACATTGGGTGTGATATTCGGAATTATTCGCGGTGTGGTTGTGATGGGGATTGTATATTGGGTTGCGTTGTGGTATTTTTCAGATACGCCGCGCATGCCACATTGGCTAGAGGGCGCGCGTACCCGTCCAATTATGCAAATGACCGCTGTGAAGCTTGATAAATGGTTTATACCGGGACCAGAAAACAAGTTGTTGCAACGTGATGTTGCAGGAACACGCGAATCCCAGAAAATATATGATAATCTTATAAATCCACGTGTTGTTGATAAAGGCACTGGTGGTGATACCAAGAAAAATGATAACAAAGATGTTGCGCCAATGCCAAAACCGAATGACGAGACGGGGTATAAAAATTCGGAAAGAAACGCATTAGAAAATCAATTGCTGCAAATAGAAACAGTAGCAAACGCGGTTGAAAAACATGAACAACAGCGTGCAAAAGAAGATAAAGAAAATAAATAAAGCAAATCCCCATCGTCTGATGGGGATTTTTTATTTCTGGTGCCAGTTGTCGGACTTGAACCAACGACCCTCTGATTACAAATCAGATGCTCTACCAGCTGAGCTAAACTGGCGACACCACATGATTATACATATTGCAATGTTAAAATCAAGTTATTTTTTAATTACAGGGAATATTGGTTTTATGATATAATATACCGCGTGTATGGTTGGGATGAATAAGTATATTGCATTTTTATTGGTGTTAGTTGCACCATTTGGTGCGGTGGCTGATGACGCGAATACTGATGGGGATGCCCTACAGGAATTGTATGGTGTATACGAGGCGGTTCAGCAATTCTGTGGCGGAATTTCAGATAGAATTTCCAGTGTTTCTGGGGTTGCAAAAATAAATACGGCGGTGACGGCGGTTGGAACTGTTGCATCGGGTGGTGCATTGGCGGCAGGTATCATGAAGTCACAGACAGATAAAAAAATAGAAGAATTGCAAAAGCAAATATGTGAACGTGGTGGGTGCGACCCGGACAAGGTTGCCGCAATGTCTGACGAGGAATTCTTGGATATTGTTGCCAAGCCATTTGTTCGCCAAATGGAATTAGACCGTGAATTACAGCGGTTGCAACAAGAAAAAGATGCGGCCACCGCAAAGTCTAAAAAATTGGGTAATTGGCGCACGGGCCTTATGGCGGGCGGTGTTGCGACGAATATTGCATCGGCAATAGTTGCGGGGTTAAACCGGAACCAATCTGATTTGATTCAGCAGATAACCGCATGTAATACGGCGGTTGATAAATTGCGTGTTGCGCGCAGTTCTGCTATTAACAGTGGGGTTAATCCAATTGAAAATCCGATATTGAACGAATTTAATACTACAATTCAAGCATGTGGAACGTTAAACGTTGCAGATATTGAAAAAATAGAAAAACGTATGACGGTTGTCATGGGAACCAGTATCGGTGGCGCGGTAATCGGTGCGGTTGGCACGGGAACCAGTGCCGCCGCCAACACGGATAAAATAAGGGATGATGATACGGATGCGGGTAAACAGAAAGAAAAGAACCTTAATACCGCAGCAAATGTTTCTGCGGGGTTGGCAACGGCAACGGGTGCGGTTGGCACAGGGTTTAATATATCGCTGATTACCCTAACCAAAAAATTGATGAAAACCGCGGAACAGTGCGAGAACACATTATGATAAAACCATTAGTATCATTTTTTATTGCAATCGCAGTTTTAGATAATGCGTATGGTGGTATCAGCGGCAGCTCGGATAGAAGAACAGTTATCGGGTGGCTTCGGGACCAGCCAGAGTATAGTCGTGCATTGCCATCAACCCGTAATATATGGAATACATCACCGTATAACAGCATAGTTTTCATTCGTAATAAAAGTGGGTGGGGTGGTTCAGGTGAATTCATATCGCCACGTCACGTTTTAACCAATACACATGTTGCCGAAAAATGCGGTGTTAATGGTAAACCGAATTGTGAAATTTATACATCAGATAACAAAAAGATCCCTGCAAGGGCGGTTTTATGGGGAATTGATAGCGTATATGGTGGCGATAACTGGGATAAATGGCGTGCAAATGAAAATAAAGATTGGACTGTATTAGAGGTTGCAGATAATTATTGCCGTAAAGAATATAGGGCCGT
Source organism: uncultured Pseudomonadota bacterium (assembly GCA_947303165.1). Classification (GTDB taxonomy): domain Bacteria; phylum Pseudomonadota; class Alphaproteobacteria; order Rs-D84; family Rs-D84; genus Enterousia. Next base: position 5,922 of record CAMYXE010000032.1, read on the forward strand.
TGGTGATAGTTCTTTGACGATGAAAGGGCTGTGGCATGCAGGGTTCGGTGGACTGCGCGTCCTGACACAATCAGATATAAGTGCCATACGTTCGGCATACATCGCATATTTAAATGCCGGTGGTAAAAACAAGTATTCTTTTGGTGGTATGACCATACGTGAAGCAGACCCAAATTTTACCACTGAATATAAAGTGTTCTTTAACGAATTTTCACGGATTACTGGCAAGGATTTTGACAAAGATTATCTAAATGATATGTGGACATTAAAGTTAATCCAAAATTGCGAATTTTCTGGTTCAAAAAACGAATTGCCCGGTGTTGTTCGCCATACATGTGATTCATGGGGTGGGGATTCGGGTAGCAATATAAAAACCATGTCTGGAAATCGTGTTGCCGGATTAAATTCTGGTGGGTGGTCCAATATTACATCGACCAGTAAAGATGATGCAACGGGGACAGGGATACTAAGTAGTGCTTTTTGGGGGGCAAGTATATCATACCTGGTTAAAAAGGCGGAACAAGATTGCAAGGATTGGAAACCAGATGACCAGAAACCGGTCAAACCAGAACCAATTCAACCGCAACCCGATAAAAAGAATTGTGATTTAACATGTGAAAATGTGACAATTTATGTTGGTGGAAGGTCGGGTTGCTATCGTTTTGCTGAAAATGACATGAAGTGCAAGAGTGCAACTGGCAAAAACATGCGTTCTGATGGGCACACAACCGACGGTGCGTATAAATACACATGTGTTGATTATGATAAAAGTCCGGCATGTGGTGGACAAACACCGATTAACCCCGAACCAATTAAACCCGAACCAATTAAACCAGAGCCGATTAAGCCGGAACCAATCAATCCAGAGCCAATTAAACCAGAGCCGATAAAACCAGAACCTGTCAATCCGGAACCGACGGAACGCAAAGTTGGTGGGCAATGTTTGGAATCTGATTTATCGGCACATGCAATTGCGGGACATTATATTGGCAACGGTTCAAACAAATTGACTTGTGAAAGCGGCCCATGCTCTTGTGCGGCGACCGAATGCGAAAGTGGGTATTACTTGGCGGCAAATGCCAAGGGGTGGTCAATGGGTTGGTGTCGTTCGGGAACTTGTCCACGTGGAAAACATGCTAATATTGTTAATGGAAATCGTATGACTGTATGTGTTGATGATTAAAGATATTATAATGAGGTTATTATCATTATGATAAAAAAATTTACATTGTTTTTAATCTGTACGGCGTTATGTGGAAATGTATACGGTGGTATCAATGGCAGTGCAGATCCACGCATAGTCATTGGTTGGAGCGGTGAACGACCAGACTATGTGCCAGAATCAACACCAAATTTATGGAATACACCACCATACAGAAGTATAGTTCGTATTGAAATGTTTGGACATGGAACAGGTGAGTTTATATCGCCACGCCATGTTTTAACAAATGCACATGTTGCGCAAGATTGTGGTATGAATGGTAATGAAGACTGTATGATATACACATCGGATGAAGAGTTTTATTGGGGACGCGTAGCTTTTTCTGGTATGATAATTATGAAACCAA
>CAMYXE010000033.1 GCA_947303165.1 uncultured Pseudomonadota bacterium
CGAATTTAACTTCGCCGGTTGCATTTTCACGATAACGTGTGTTCGTTCTGCGTGCCTGGAATTGTCCAATCGACGAGCAAGACCCCAATTCACGATACGCATTTTCTGATGGGAACCATGCCTCGATATCGTTCATTTTTACTTTATTGAATCCCATGTCGCCGGTAGAATTCGCGACTACGCGATAAGGCAATTCCAAATCGGCCACAACTTCGCATAGGTTGTTTAATAAAAACTCGTGCATTTCATCACTATCTTCGGGACGACAGAAAATATATTGTTCCACTTTATCAAAGTGATGGAAACGCACCAATCCGCGCGTGTCACGACCGGCGGCGCCGGCTTCTTTGCGGAAGCATGTTGAAAATCCCGCGTATTTAATTGGTAATACGTTTTCGGGTAATATTTCATCCGCGTGCAACGAATTCAAAATAATTTCCGCAGTACCCGCCAAACACCTATCTGTGCCAGTTAACATAAACACGTCATCATTCATCACTGATAAATCAGACCCCATAAAATGTCCCGCATTAAATATTGTTTGTGGCTTGGTTACAGGTGGACATTCAATATATTTAAACCCTTTACTAATTAGTTTTTGAATAACGAAGGTTTGAACCGCCAAAGACATTTCGGCCAATTCTCCGCACAGGCAATAAGTTCTTGTCCCGCAAACGCCGGCGATTTTTTCTGGCATCCACCAACCATTCATATCCAACAATTCCCATTGTGGACGTGGTGTAAAATCAAATGTGCGAGGGGTTCCTATACGGCGGATTTCCACGTTTGCAGAATCATCGGCACCAACAGGCGCATCCGCCGATGGAATTTGTGGAACGCGATGCAACAGGTCATTTAATTTTGCTTCTTTATCGGCCAATTCTGCCATGTCGTTCGCAATTTCTTCACCAATTGCCTTGGATTTTGCAATCAATGGTGCCTTGTCAGTTGCGGTTGGAATTTCTTTTGTAATCTTATTTTTTTCTGCGGTCTTGGTTTGTGTGATTGTTTTCAATTCACGGACGCGCACATCCAATGACAAGATATCATCAACCACATCAGGAAAATTTTTAACCCGGCAGGCATTTTTTACAATGTCTGGATTTTCACGAATAAATTTTATATCCAACATTTTTTATTCCTTTTGATTTACTGTGCGTTCGTGTTTAAATATGCGATTGCATTCATTGCCGCCGTGCATCCAGTTCCAACCGCGGTTGCAATTTGCATTTTTATATTTGAATGAACGTCACCCGCAATAAACATCCCGCGTGGCAGGCTATCTGGGGCAATACGTCCCAAATCGTCGCGTTTGATGTCTTCGGTTAAATAATCTGTGTTTGCCTCGTGTCCAATTGCAACAAAGATTCCGTCGCATACGATTTGTTCGTCGTCAAGTGTTGTTGCAATCAATTCGCCAGTTTCAGAATTTGGACGTGCAGAGATTTTCTTAAGATCTGTATTAAACAAACATTCAATATTTTTCTTTTCTGCGACGCGATCACGTAATACCGCTTCGGCACGAGTAAATGCAGATTTGCGATATATAATTTTTACAGTCTTGGCGATATCAGCTAAATACAATGCATCATTTAATGCGGAATTACCGCCACCTATTACAAGAACTGTTTTGCCAGAATAGAAAAATCCGTCACATGTTGCACAATATGATACGCCGCGTCCAAAGAATTCGCGTGCACCTTCGATTTCTAATTTACGTGGTGAAGCACCCGTTGCCAAAATGATGGCACGGGTTTCATATGTTTTACCATGTGTATCAGTTAAAACAAATGTGTTGTCTGGGCCATTGTCAATATGGGCGCACGTGTTCATCATGATTTTTGCGCCGAATGATTCAGCCTGTTTTTTCATAAATTCAATCAATTCAAAACCACTGCCGTTCCACCCAGGGTAGTTTTCTAATGTTGCAATACCGGCGGTTTGACCGCCAAGCGTGTCACCACCCATAACGAGTGTGTTCTTGTTCGCACGACCACAATATATGGCCGCTGTCAATCCGGCTGGGCCGGAACCTAGTATAATAATGTCATACATTCCTATTTATCCTTTTCATGAAACAATAGCATAACCTTGCGTGGTCCGCCATAAAAATTTACTACTTGCCAAAATGTTTTTTTAGTGTCTGGTATGTGTTCGATATTTTTGTAAATTCTGATCCTGTTATTGTCTTTGATTTTGCCGTATCGGGGTGATATTGTTTTGCCAACGCACGATATCTGGTGCCAATTTCTCGCCAGGTTGCGGTTATTGGTAAATCTAATGTTTTGAACGCATTCATAATTGTGGATGGTAATGATTTTTTCGGCGGCATTTTATCGAAATTACTACGGCCAGTGATAAAGTCATTTAAGAATTTGATATATTCATCAGATTCTTGTTTGGAACGTTTGTTAATCGGTGAACCAAATGTCCTTATTACCCAATCTTCTTCGATTTCTTCGGGTGTCATGCCGTCATAAAAATTCCAATTTTTATTGTATTCTGCGGCATGTTCTTGGCAGAAATACCAATATTCTTTTAATTCGCGCGTTTTTGGCGCGCGACATGTACCGGCCTTTGTGCAACCTTTTACATCACATTTTTTAATCATTTGTTATCCTTCTTGTCCGAAAGAGGGTGGTGGTGTTCAACGACCTCTTGTAATTTTTCTGGTAATACGTGTGTATATATTTGTGTTGTTGAAATATCTTCATGTCCAAGCATTGTTTGAATCGCACGCAAATTCGCGCCATGTGACAATAGATGTGATGCAAACGAATGGCGCAGAACATGCGGTGTCACGCGTTCAGGGGCGATCCCAGATAATACCGCGCATTTTTTCAACAGTTTGAAAAAACCGTCACGTGTAATATGGCCCGATGTAGAGTGTGATGGAAAAACGTATTTTGATTCGTCATCGCCACGCATTTCTATCCATTTGTTAAGCGCGTGTATTGCGCCGGCGTGCATAGGAACGATTCGTTCTTTTGCACCTTTGCCATGAATTAATAATCGGTCGCCGAGAATTGCTGTCATTGGTAATTCGCATAATTCTGATACGCGCAATCCAGACGCATAAAGTAATTCAATCATGGCGCGCATACGAATTGAATTACGAACATCACCAGCGGATGATATTAATAAATCTATTTCTTCGGTTGATAATAATTTCGGCAATGTTTTTGCCCGTTTCGGCAACTCTAAATTTGCTGTCGGATTTTTCGTAATTATGTGTTCAATCATCAAGAATTTATAAAATGTGTGCAAGGCACTTGCCTTGCGTGCCACTGATGATGATTTAGCATCCAAATTTGCAAGATAATTTTGAATATCTTGTTCTGTTGCGTTTTGCAACCCACCTGCAATGACATTATCCGCATGGCGCAAATCATTTTCATAACTGGCCAATGTATTTTTGCTGCGTCCTTTTTCTGCGGACAGTGCTTCTAAAAATATATCGATGTGATTCATTATTGATGCAAAATTACTTCGGTTACATTTTGTGTTGGCGGAAAATATATTATCATTAGTACAATTAGTATTATAGCAATTGCCCATATTATAATTTTGTTCCGCAAAGAATTTTTCTTTTTTAATGGCATAATACTTTCCTTTTTAGATTAAATTGTATCAAAGCTCGCAATGAATAAACCCGCAGTTGCAATTATGATTATTGGTGGTGCAATGACTGCAAGTAATGTTGGTAATGTTCCGTTTGACCCCAGCACACTGAATATATTTAGTAAAAAATACAATATAAAACATACTAAAATTCCCAAGCTAAACTTTTTACCAAAAGAATGGTTCCTGCGTTGGCGCGTTTGGGCAAATGCTATACCCAACGTTGCCATTGCAATCATGGTCAATGGCAAAAATAGCAATGTCCAAAACTGAACGAAATGACCGCGAACAGATACGCCGATGCTGGACATTTTTCTTATGAACTGTGGCAAATTCCAGAATGAAATTTGATCAGGTTGCAGGTATCTATCAAGAACGGTGCGAGGAGTAATAAGTGTTTCTGTGTCCCACTTTGATTTTATTATTGTGCCATCTGTATTCATGATAGTTGCGCGTTTAGTATAAAGCCCTGTATCAGATAAAGTTATTTCATCAGCATCTATACGGTTTACCAACATAAAATCAGTGTTTTGAATAAAGACAGTAGAATGTTTAAACACCAATTTATCTGATTCTTTATTCATGTCTTTGGCGATAATTGTTATATGACCATTGTCCGAAGATTCGTGTAACCATATCTTTCCATCAACCAATTTTAAGTGTTCTTTTGTAATATTCTGTGAAGTTAGACTGACGGCGTATGGATTTATCACTGTTGATGCAAATACACCAATAATAAATGCCCCAATTAAAAATGGACGCCCAATCTGATATGGCGATAATCCTGCGCCAGATATGATAACGCCTTCGCTTGATCGTGTCATAGTATAATATGCAACCAATGTCCCCATAAATACCGCCAATGGTAAAAAGATAGGAACGTATTCAATCAGACGTGCCCATGCATCGCTTAATGTAGCGAATATTGTCGGGTTGCTGGGCAGGCGTTCTACAAATGTGACCGCGTATATGACACCACATACTATAAGCAATACCAAACCAATGCCGGAAAAAAACCTGCGGAATAAAAATCTTGATAAAATCCTGCTTCGTACCATCTTGGAAAGTATAACCTGTTTAATTCCTAATTGCAAAATTAAAATGAAGATTTATAATACAGCCTTGATAATGAATTAGGGAAATACAAAATGGAAAAGAAACCGATTTCAAAACAAGGCTTTGAGGCTTTGGTCAAAGAATTGAAAAATCTGCAAGAGGTTGAACGCCCAGAGATATTAAAGGTTGTTCAGTGGGCGCGGTCATTGGGCGATTTGTCGGAGAATGCCGATTATAGCGCCGCGCGTGAAAGACAGCGCGAAATAGACAAGCGTATTCAGTACATAGAAAATGTCATAAATAATGCATCCATTATAGATGTAGATACTTTATCAGGTGATAGAGTCGTTTTTGGGGCGCGTGTTGTTTGTGAGGACGAAGACGGAAATCGTATGCAGTGTCGTATTTTGTCGGATGTCGAATCAGATGGTAAACAGGTTATTTCTTGTACATCACCTGTTGGACGTGCCTTGATTGGGCATTGTGTCGGTGATACGTGTTTGGTGCGTTTGCCGTCTGGTGAAAAAGAATATGAAGTTTTAGAAATCAAATTCAAAGAATAAGTTATGTCGGTAAGATTGTTGCCCGATTATCTTGTAAATCAAATTGCCGCCGGTGAAGTGGTGGAACACGGTGCAAGCGTTGTTAAAGAAACCGTGGAAAATGCGCTTGATGCCGGTGCAGACCAGATTATCATAGACGTTGTTGATGGTGGACGTACGCTTATAAATGTTGTTGATAATGGTTCAGGTATGGACAAAGAAGATCTGGCAAATGCAATTAAGCGGCATGCCACTTCGAAATTGCCAGATGATAATTTGTTGAATATACATTTTATGGGTTTTCGGGGCGAAGCATTACCATCAATTGCTTCTGTGTCAGATATGACCATTGACACATGCAATGGGGTTGACGCGAATGGTTGGAAACTGGATTGCAATACGGGGGAAATCAGCCCGTCTGATTGGCAAAGTGGAACCCGTATACGTGTGCAAAATTTGTTTGCAAAAACCCCAGCGCGTTTAAAATTTTTACGCAGTGATAGGGCCGAAATGATGTCTGTGCTGGATGTTGTGAAAAGACTTGCGATGGCACGAACAGACGTTGGTTTTGTGCTTAATAACAAATGGCGTTTTCCCAAAAATCAACCTTTGATGGAAAGAATAATTGCCGTTATGGGCGAAGATGTTCGTGGCCGTATGCATAGTGTTTCTGCGGAATCGGGTTCGGTTGGTGGAATGAAATTGACCGGGTATATTTCGGATCCAACATTACGTCGCGCATCTTCGGTTGATCAGTTTTTATTTGTAAATGGCCGTCCTGTTAAAGATAAAGTCTTGGTTGGTGCGTTGCGTGCCGCATATATGGACGTTATGCATGCGCGTGAATTTCCGTTATGTGCATTGTATTTGATATTACCCCCAGAACATGTCGATGTAAATGTGTCCCCAACAAAAACAGATGTGCATTTCCTGGAACCAAATCATGTTCGTGCATTTATAATAAAATCATTGCGTGATACTTTGGCAAAAACTATGGTCCCAGGTGATGTTCATTCGGGTGATTCTGTATCAGATAAAATTGTATTTCATGGACCGATTAGCATACCGAATGTGCAACCCAGTGCGCAATATGTGCGGCAACCCGAATCGGATAAAAATTTATTTGGGGTGGGGCCAAAAAGTCCTGACTTTGAACAAATTGCGCCTATGCCATCAACACCACAAAAAAATGATGATACATCGATTCAAAATCTTTTTAATGAATGCCCATTGGGGCGTGTTGTGGGACAAATTGCAAACAAATACATATTGTCGGTAACGGCGGGTTCTTTGGTTGTTATCGATCAACACGCCGCGCATGAACGCATAACATATGAAAAAATGCGAAAGCACGAGATTAAGGTGCAACCGTTATTAACGCCGATAGTTGTGCATTTGCGTGCCGAAGATATAAACGCGGTTTTGACGATAGTTGAAGAATTACGCGAAAGCGGTTTGGTCATAGATGCGTTTGGTGATGACGCAATTGCAATTTTTGAAAAACCGTCTGATTGGGATATGGATTGGACGGCGGTATTGCATGATATATCGGACGAGGTTCGCGCGTATGGGCATTCAAGTATATTAAAGGAAAAACTGCACCTTAAATTGGCAAACCATGCGTGCCACCATTCGGTTAGGGCAGGGCAAAAATTAAGCATGGAACAAATGGATGCGCTGTTGCGTGATATCGAACGAACGGAACATGGTGGTGAATGTAATCATGGCCGCCCAGTATATAAATTTATACCGTTTTCACAAATAGACGGTTGGTTTGAACGTATATAGTATAATTATCAACTTTTTCTTTACTTTGTGGGCTTTTTTTTCTATTCTGGGGCATAAGAATAATAAAAAGGAGAAAATAAATGGAAGAAATCACAGCCGTAGATACAGCAACACAGGCAACACAACAGGGCAGTTGGGGTGGCTTGTTTGTTTATTGTGTAATTATATTTGTAATTATCTATTTCTTTATGGTGCGCCCAAATAAAAAGCGTATGGCGGAATATCAGAAAATGATTGATTCTATCAAGGTTGGTGATCGTATTAT
>CAMYXE010000034.1 GCA_947303165.1 uncultured Pseudomonadota bacterium
GCATTTGTCAATGATAAACAGGTCGTCAAAATCAAAATGCATAAAATACCTTGCGTATTACTTTCTCGCATGTTAGAATGGCGAGCAAGTATAACTATGGGGTATATGTAAAGTGTTTTTATTATCACTTGTTTCTTTAATCCGATGGGCGCTTTTGGCAATCGTTGCGCTATCCCTTGGCATGGGTTTGGACGCCCCACGGGGACGGATTATTGCCCACAGATATGCGCTTAACACAAAAGGATTATTTAATGTCAAAAAAGATATATGTGGACGCAGTCCACCCGGAGGAAACACGCGTTGTTGTCGTAGATGCCTCCAATAATCGCGTTTCTGATTTTGACGTTGAAACCACCACTAAGCCACAGATAAAAGGGAATATTTATCTTGCCAAGGTTATAAGGGTGGAACCGTCACTCCAGGCCGCGTTTGTTGATTATGGAACGGGTAAAAATGGATTTCTTCCTTTTTCGGAAATTCACCCGGACTATTATCAAATTACCCCAGAACAAAAGAAAAAATTGCTTGAACTTGCGCATGCAAATATCGTTGATGACGATGATGACCCCGACGAAGAGGCTGATGAAATCGCAGATTATGATGATCACAGCGCAGGTGAAGATAACAAAGAATTTACAAAACGCGCACGTGAATTTAAAATTCAGGACGTTATAAAGCCAAAACAAATTTTGTTGGTCCAAGGTGTTAAAGAAGAACGTGGTCAAAAGGGCGCTTCCATGACGACATACTTGTCGTTGGCGGGTCGTTTTGCCGTTCTGATGCCAAATTCCCGTAAACGCAATAGTTATGGTATTTCCAAAAAGATTTCGGACAAGGCAGAACGCGCCAGATTGCGCGATATCTTGCATACCTTGAAAATTCCAAAAGGTATGACCGTCGTTTTGCGTACGGCTGCATTCGGGGCTGAACAATCTGATATTTCCGCAGATTATGACTATCTGGTCAATTTGTGGAACGAGATTCGTAAAACCACATTGGAATCTGTTGCACCAGTGGTGATTCATACCGAAGATTCTCTGTTGCGGCGCGTTGTTCGTGATTTCTTGTCCGACAAAGAAGACGTTTTGACTATCCAGGGTGAAGAAGCCTATGATGCCGCCAAGACATATTACCAGCAAATGTATGGTCGTGCACCACGCAAACAATTGGTGCTTTATAAAGATCCTGCGGTGCCTTTAATGGTCAAGGCCGGGGTTGAAAAACAATTGGAAGGTCTGCATGGACCATATGTTCAATTGCCGTCTGGCGGTTCGCTGGTAATAAATCAGACCGAAGCGATGGTGACAATTGATGTCAATTCATCCCGTGCGATTAAGGAAAAAGATATAGAACAAACGGCATTGAATACTAATTTAGAGGCCGCCGAAGAAATCGCATTACAATTACGTTTACGCGATTTGGCGGGGATCGTTGCAATTGACTTTATCGATATGGAAGAAGAACGCAACAATCGTAAATTAGAAGCGAAAATGCGTGAAGTTATGAAGCATGACCGTGCGCGTACTCAGGTTGCCAAAATCAATGCGTTTGGCGTTTTGATGTTGTCGCGTCAGCGTCTGCGCAGCAGTTTCATTGAATCTTCGTACGTTCCGTGTCCGCATTGTATGGGGGCAGGGGTCGTTCCAAGTATTCAAACGGCATCTATCATCTTGTTCCGTCACTTACAGGAAAAATTGTTGGCCAAGGCGGCGCAAAAGATAATCATGACCGTCCCGACTGATATCGCGATTTATATCTTGAATCATAAACGGGCGGAATTGAACGCGATGGAAAACGAATTTGGCACAGAAATCGTTATTGTTGGTGATGACAGTTTAATGAATATCGATCAATATTCAATACAGCGTGTCGCCCCAGAGCAGGCAAAAACAGACGATTTGTTGATGGCAAATGCGCCTTCTACGGATGCGAAAAAGAAAAATGCCCAGCATGTTGAGGCGAAAAAGACAACCATGAATGCGCCACATCGCACGCGCAAACATCAAAATCAAAAGGGCAAAAAGAAAAGCCTATGGCATAAATTGGTTGGATAAAATTAATCAAAATAAAAAATCCCCAGTTTGGGGATTTTTTTACAGTGACGGTATATCTTAGTATATTAGCATTTATTTAAACTACTTTATGATATGCCTTAAATCGCGCTCAAAATTTTTCCCCACTGTTTCGCCAACCAAAAAACCCTCTTGTTCAAGAAGTGAGTTTTGATAATTACGCGGATTCCCTGGCAAAGGAGCGCTATGTATATCTTCTCGCATGGTTATTACTTGGACATTATCATAGTGTGCATATGCCATACCAAGATACTCTTCAGCTATAGAACTATTCTCTGGTGCGTTGAAAGTTATACTATGCGCGTGTTCGTGCGCAAAAGCTTCCATAGCATCATCTAAAGACTTATGTGGATTTGCAGATCTATATGTTCCATTGGAGGTCATAAACCGACCGTCACTTAAACGAATTCCAATTTCATTGGAACCATCATAGGATGTAAAACCGCCGTCTGTAGTGGTCTGGGTGATACGACAAGATTTACCGTTACAATAAGTACGATTTGATTTGTCCGCTAATTTTTGTAAAAAATCTTGTTGTTCTGCCTGAGATAATCTATCCCATTTTAATGCTTTGTCTGATAACTCTTTATCATTAGCGATAATTGTCATATATGTTTGGCGTCTCTGAGTAGCAATTTTCATTGCTTTAGGTCTATCGAATTTTGTGGCTAAGTAATCAATAACACGATCGTGATATCTTAGATAAGCGTTTCGTTCTTCGATAGCGTTTGTCGCTTGGCGTGCTTCGTCCTGATATCTCATTACTAAGTTCAGCATTTCGTCATCCATATTAGCTGTTATACCTGACTTAGTTGTAAAATTATATTCAAATTGTACACGCGCAAATGCTATTTGTTCATACTCGGATCTTCCTGCATCGGCTACATCATCCACCGCGCCAGCCACACCAGGTTTGGGGGTAGGTGTATCGCGCACAAATACTTTAAACCCATTGCCGTCATCAACTAATTTGACCCCGTCTGCTTCTAAGGATTTATTTAACATTGCCCATTCTTCATCAGTTGCGGATGATGCTGGGAACCCAGGGGGATTTTTGCCTTGTTTTGCAGATTTAACAAAATCATCAAAATTATTACCCGCTACATCTCTTTTTATCTGAGCAAGTGTTTTTTGTGGGGTGGTTGGCACCGCCTTTGGGGTTGGTGTGGCTGCTTTTGTTTGTTTTGGCTTAACATCGTCCGCTACGCTACTCGCGCCTTTTGGTGTTGAATTAGTTTTTTTGACGACAAAATACATTCCATCTCGTTCTTGTATTTCCAAACCGTCTTTTGCCAGATCTTCTTTCAGAATCTTCCATTCATCATCAGATAATTGGCTTTTGGGAATATTTAATTCAGTGGCTTTGCCAGATTTTATATCTGCTATACCTGCATTACCCTTATCACCAAGTTTTGCTCGTGCGGTACTTTGTGGCGTTTCACTGGTTACAGGTTTTGTAGTTGACTCTGCCTTTGGTTTTGCACCAGATTCAGATTTTGGGTCTGTCTTTGGCGCAGGAGTAGATTTTGGCGCTGCCTCAACTTTGTTGGTTCGTTTGATCATATAATACATACTGCCTTGTTCTTTTATTTCCAATCCTTCCTTGTCCAGCTCTTCTTTCAGAACTTTCCATTCGTCATCAGTCAACTTGTTCTTAGGCACAAACAATTCGTTTGCTGTTCCTGACTTTACGCTTTCTATATCGGCATTCGTTTTGTCGCCAAGTTTTGCACGCACTTTACTGGCCGATGTTTCGGCGGGCACAGGTGTTGCCTTTGGTGTTTCCGCCTTTGGTTTTGTCGTTGTTGATTGCGGTTTATACAACGGTTCTACGGGTTCAACTTCGGCACCCAGGTCTTGTAATTTCTTTTCCTGATCGGCAATACGGCGATCGATATCTTTTAACACTTTGTCGCTTGGTTTCTTACCTTTTGATGTTTCTCTTATATATCCCTCGCGTTCTTTTAATAGTTTTTGGTAGGTTTGTTGTGCTTTTTCAACTTCGGGGTTATACGCCGCCGCAGACATTTTTGCCAATTCATCCGCATCTTTGGTCCCGATCTTGTTCAATAAAGTATTTCTTTCCTGATGCAGCTTTTTCAATTCTGCAGCTTCATCAGCAGTGCGATTAGTTTTGGCCTCTAATTCTGCTATTCTTGTATCAAGTTCTTCTAACTTTTTTGCTTGAGCACGTGTCATTTCGTGACTTGCACCCTTTGCAATCTCGGGTTTGGGTTCAACGACCACTTCTGTTTTTGCAGGAACCTTCTGACCTGCTTTTGACACTGAGGCGACATCATCAGGCTTTAATATTTTCCATTTTATCCATTTTGCCTGGCGAGCCTCTGAAATCTTTAACCAATTGTGTTTGACCGCTTGGCGCAATCCAGCCGTTACACCCGCACCAACCAACGTAGCGAACGTCAAAACGGTTGCAACTTTCTTAGTTATCAACAATGCTTGGTCTTGGGAAGACAGGGTAGTTCCGTAGTATTTTTTTATCGAACTTTCTAAATCAGGATCCCTGTTATCACCTACATAGCCAGCACTGGCACCACCCTCTATGATCTTTTCTGTGATATCAGCATCCAACATGCCCATAAGGCGTTCGGTTTGTCGCGCAATTTGTTTGTTTTGGGTGTCATTAAATTGGTTAGACCCGGCGATTATACGCGCAATATGTTTTTTCATAACCCTATTAGCACAGTTTGAGTCATTATCACACCGTGCGGCCTCGACCAAGAAAGCTTCTGCCCAATCAGATATCTTGCCTTCGGTAACCGCCTCTGTCACAAGTGCGGTGGCTTCTAGTGCAGCAAGCCCCCATACAATCGGTCCACCCGCAACAGCGGTCACCAATGTGAGAGCAACCATGCCAGTTACTTCTGCAACTTTTTGGGCATTTTTAACATATTTCGCATCCTTTAAAACACATGCACCAGTGTCACCTATATCTGGATCCCACTTCATTCCTTTAGACTCTGGAAATTCTTTCATAAATTTTGCATTGAAATCATCGCACTGCTTTTTTGTGGCTAACGTACAATTTTTCCCGGTAAAATCACCACCTTCTGTCATACATTTTATGCCCTGGTATCCACCCATAGACTTACGATCCCACTTTACATCTAGTTTTTTGAACGCAAGGTCAAAACGTTTCCCGTTGTATTCGCATGTCAATATATCCGACATTTGTTCGGGTATAGGATATCTTTTCATACATTCGTGTGCACCTGCGCCACCTCCACCGCCACCCCACATGCTACCCATCATAGCTGTGCTGTTCTGTGACGCACATTCGTTTTGTTTTTTTCTTGTTAACTCATATTCTTCTGTTGTCATAGGTATAACCATTACGTTATCTATATATCCAGAAGAACACTGCATTGGTTTAACAGGCAGGTTTAATTCATTAAAAAGGTAAGTGTGAATATCTGTATACAAAGATTTATTAGCGTTTATTTGTATGTTTTTATCATAAAAATGCATTACATCTGTGCCATCAGTGGTTTTTAATTGGTCTATTGTTATGGCTTTGGAATTGATTTGATATCTTGAACCGATGGCAGCTTCATGTTGTTTTATAATACAATTTGTTGAACCTTTTTTTGTTGTTTCTAGTACCGCTTCGCCACTACCTGGGAAAAAGGTTCGTTTAATTGCAGCAGATATTTCTTCGCATTGTGTAGCGGAGGCCTTTTTGCAGACATAATACATACCATCGTTAGATTTTCCAGTTTTTAATTCCCAGATCGAACACAGGGCATCAAAGAAATCTGCGTTACCAGCATCCAAATCTTTGAATGCAAATTCATAATACTTTTCTTTTGAACCGATACTGACACAATTGCGCCATTTATCGTCATATGTATCTTTTTCTGTTTTCGACCTGTGCGAAATACTATCGCATTCAATTTTATCTTTATACTTTTTCAATGCCCACTCTTTCATAAGACCGTCGGCCTCCAGTGGGGTCACTTTATGACGATTGAAGACATTGCCAACAAATTCACATTGAATACCGGGTTTTGCTTTTTTAGTATCAGCATCCCAATTGTCTTTGCCCTTATTCTCATTTCCACAATTATAATATTTATACTCTCGTTTTGGTTCAGGTGTGGTTTCTTGCTGTTCATTTGATGCATTTGGATTAACGCACTTTCCGTCAACGTTTTTATAACCTTTTTCTTCATCACATATACATTTGCCTTTTTCATCTTTGTACCCACGGTCTGCATCACATATACATTTACCGTCTTTGGCAATAGCTGCACGACCGTTACGTGTTTCACACACTTGTGCACTGCAACCGCAAACACCATTTTTCCGCTTAAAAACAATACCATCAAGAACCAATTTGGACGTACATCTGTCGCCGACACGGGTGACTCCGGCTTCAATACCAAACCCTGCAACATGTTTTAAGCCTTTGGCACAGATTTGTTGGTCATCTGGATTAGGGCTTTCTTCCGGCGTTTCTTTTTCAACAGGTTCCACTGGAATTGGTGTTTCATCAATATCAGCAGGTTTCTCAGGTGCTGGTTCCACTGAAATCACGGGCTGTTCAGTGCATTTCCCGTCCTTTTCTATTGGTTTATCAGACGGGCAGGGGCATTCATTTGTTTCCGAATTAAACTCGCCACCCTTGTCATCGCAGGCATTACATTTGTTTAATTTATCTTGAACGGGACTTATTTCTGGAAATTCCGTGTCTGGGACAGCGTCGGTTTTGTTTGCAACAGGGACCAAAGGTGTAATCGTTGCAATATATTCTTGGAAAAACGATTGGCATATTTCGGGAGATTGATTTATCTCTTCTACCAAATTTTGATGTTGTTGCAATTCTTGATTGTATTGTTCGACACGTTGCGCATTTTCTGTAATTGCTTGGTTAAGTTGTTGTTCTATATCTTCGGATTCATTGGTGGCAGTTTCTATCTGGTTATCATATTCTTGATTTATTTGTTCGCTTTGTTCTTTTGGTGCATCTTTATTGATAATTGCATTTCCAACAATTCCACCAACAGCGCCGGCACCCGCGGCAATTGCCCCGGTCTTTAACTTTTTCGCAGACTTGTCTTTCTGTTCATTCCACG
>CAMYXE010000035.1 GCA_947303165.1 uncultured Pseudomonadota bacterium
ACAATCTGCTGAAGATAGGTTTAACAAAGAAGCTAATTTTTCTGTATTAGAAGCAAAAGTAATTCAACCGACTCGAAACCGAATAGAAAAATTGAAATCGGAAATTGCAGAAATAGTAGCCCAAAAAACGGCACAAAGGACACAGAATTTTATAAAGGGTACCAGTGAAGTTGCTAATATGGATGCTAAATCTTGTAATTTAGGTCTTACGCACGATAAACCACATGGTATGTAGTTAGAGTTTCGTTGTTTTTTCAGCGAAGTTCGTAAATTGGTAAAACGGTGGCTGTTTTTGATGCCTAACTTACGAACTCGTGCAAGTATTGGAAAACAAAGAAAAACGACCACCAAACGGTGGTCTTTTTATTTTGGCAGCCCTACTCGGATTTGAACCGGGATTCTCGCCTTGAAAGGGCGGTGTCCTAACCATTAGACGATAGGGCCAAAACTGACATAAAAAAACTGGCGGGATTGACGGGGCTCGAACCCGCGACCTTCTGCGTGACAGGCAGACGCTCTAAACCAGCTGAGCTACAACCCCAATGCCGTGCCGATATAATATACCGTATAAACGGTAAAATCAAGCATTTTTTTGAAAAAATATAAATTTGCTTTTTTGTGCACCCTGTGCTAGTATCAATGTGCAGACGGGTGTTCCGTCCGCTGGGCTTAAACTACCCGGTCAAACGTGTCTAGGACAGACATAAAACCTCCAGCCAATGGTTGGAGTGTGCGAATATATTGAATAAGCACAGCAATTCGTTTGATTGTAGTTTAACTCCAACCACCTTGAAATTTTTTCTGGTGGTTTTTCTTTGCACAAAAACCTTAGGAATATACCATGGCAGAAATGAAATTACTTAAACAAATTCGAACATTCTTGCGGCAACATCCTGAATACGAACCATCAATGGTGGAACTGTCGGCGGCAATTTATGTATTATCCTGCAAAATGATGGGCGAAAAATCGAAATCTGAACTTATATCGCGGACTATAAAGCGTTCTAATTAACTTTATTCTTTTTAATCGCATACGCAACAACCGCCGCCCCGGCAACAAACATTATACCCGACAATAATTGTCCCATGGTAAGTCCCCAACTGGTAAGGAAACCAATCTGGGCATCGGGCATACGGAATTGTTCGCAAAATATACGGAACACAGCATATATCATTAACATTGTTCCACCCAACGCGCCTGCATATTTGCGCAAATTGGTATAATTGTATAAACACAACATTATGAGAAACAATAACAAACCTTCGGTTGCGCCTTCGTACAGCGGACTTGCATGACGCGGGATTTCCGTCACGCCATTAAATACAACACCAATTGGTGACGTGGTTGGCCGTCCCATAAGTTCCATATTTATAAAATTGGCAATGCGCCCAAAGAAAATTCCAAGTGGTGCGACCACCGCAATCATATCCAGCATGTGCAGGCCGCGCCTTATTCCGCGTGCGAATATAAATGCTGCAACAATTACACCAATCAGACCACCATGAAAACTCATCCCCCCATGCCAAACTTCTAGGATCTCCAATGGATGCCGGATAAAAAATCCAAAGTTATAAAATAGAACATAGCCCAAACGGCCACCTACTATCACACCCAAAATGACCGTTGTTAACAAATCATCTAAATCTTTCTTGGTCATTGTAATCGCGCATTTTTTGGAACGTATCATATGTCGTATAATGAAATATCCTGATAAAAATGCCGCGATATATGCCAACGCATACCATCGCACCGGCAATCCAAATGCCGTAAAAGCCATAGGTGAAATTGGGTTAATTACTATGGACATTTACTTTGCTAATTTCTTGTATCTATTTAATAGGCTTGTGGTTTGTCTGCATGCCCGTTGGCTGCTTAATTGAACAAGGACATTTAACATCTCGGTTGCTTGTTCGTATATGGCTTTGGTTCCCTGTCCTTGTTCCAATGTTTTCAAGAAAGATTCCATATTTTTATCAGCATATGGTTTAAACTTTGCTATCAAAGCATTGTATTCTTTTCTAAACGTTCTGTATTGGTTATCTGTACACGCGTCCCTATCAATAAATTTAGACCAATTTTGTAACTTTTTTATGACCTCTTGCCATGTTTCTGGGGTTCCATTCCCTTGTTCC
The DNA here is from genome assembly GCA_947303165.1 of uncultured Pseudomonadota bacterium. GTDB lineage: Bacteria > Pseudomonadota > Alphaproteobacteria > Rs-D84 > Rs-D84 > Enterousia. The sequence goes on from CAMYXE010000035.1 coordinate 2,134, forward strand.
AGTTGATTCAATAATTTTTCCAAAAGTGTTTTATGACAGTCGGCCATTCTACGTCTAAATGAATTATATGTGTCTGGCGTGCAAGAACGTTCACATGATTCTAATACTTCAACAGCCTTTTTATACGTTCCTGGGACAACATCTGTGTCTGTCTCGAGGTTAGTTAATAATCTATTCATATTAGATTCTATCTTTTCGATACTTTCGGATCGTACAGGGAAACGCCAACCGTCATCTTTTTGTTTATCTTCTGATTTTCTTTTTGTATGATTATTCGCAGGTATTCCCATATCTTATCCTTTTTGTCATTTTTAATTCTTGAATCTTCCTTTCTATTGTATTATATATTCAGTAAATAACAAGGAGAAAAAATCATGGTCACAGGATTAAAGAAATCTGTTGCGTCAAAGGTTGGCAATGGAATTGATTTATATTTAAAGAAGATATTTTCGCTGATGTTTGGTGCGGTTGCGGTCACCGCAATTACTGCATTCGTTACGATTTACATGGGCGGTATTCGTATGTTGGTATCAAACGGTGGAATGACGCCATTCTTTTATGTTGTAATATTCGGCGGATTGGCACTTTCAATCTGGGCCCAGGCACGCGCGTTTTCAATGCGTCCGGCAACGGCGGCGATATTATTGTTTTTATATGCGGTATTGATTGGTTTGGGAATTACGCCGCTGATTTGGGGTGGTTTGGCCGTGAATCCTGCGTCAATCGTTTGGGCATTTGTAATTGCCGCGTTGATGTTCGCATGCATGGCAGCATTTGGATATAGAACCGCAAAGAATTTATCGTTTCTGGGCATATTCTTATTCATGGGAATGATTGGTCTAATTTTGGTTGGAATTATTTCCATGATTTGGACATTGGGCGGAACGTTTTCAACAATTGTATGTGCATTGGGTGTTTTGATATTCGCGCTGTTCACCGCGTATGATATGCAGACACTAAAACGTTCATACGAAGTATTGGGGGACGATACCCAGAAAGACCAATTGGCCGTTCTTGGTGCGTTGCACTTGTATATTTCATTTATTGCAATGTTCCAATATTTACTGGGGCTTTTAAATAGAAATTAAACTAAAACAATGGAGAAAAAAATGGCTTATAAAATAGATCCAAATAAATGTATCGGTTGCCATACGTGTATGGGCATTTGCCCAATGCAGGCGATTTCTATGGGGCCAGACGGCAAATGCGTAATTGACCCAAAGGTATGTGCTTCGTGTGGCGCATGTGCATCTGTATGCCCAGCGGCGGCAATTGCACCCGATAACAAATAAACATATAATCTTTTTTTGGGGGCAAATTGCCCCCATTTTTTATGGCAAAAAATGTTGCAAAATGCGTAATAAAATATAATACTTGTCTAGGTAAAAATTAAAAGGGGGCTGAATATGCCGGCAAAAAACGTTAATGATATTGTTGCACTTTGTAAAAGACGCGGATTTATATTTACAGGTTCCGAAATTTATGGCGGATTGGGTGGAACCTATGACTATGGTCCATATGGCGTGGAATTGATGAAAAACATTCGCAATGCATGGTGGAATTCCATGGTATATTCACGCAATGATATTGAAGGTCTGGATGCATCATTGATTGGCAATCGTTTGATGTGGAAATATTCTGGACACGAAGGCGGATTTTCTGACCCATTGGTTGAATGCAAAAAATGCGGTGCCCGTATGCGCCAGGATAAAATGCGCGACCAAACAAAATGTGATAATTGCGGTTCAACAGATTTGATGCCACCACGCGAATATCAATTGATGATGGGGCTTTCTATTGGTGCGGTTGCGAATGGTGAAGTTAATGCTTACCTGCGCCCTGAAACCGCGACAACAACGTATATCAATTTCAAGAATGTTCTTGATGCGACACCACATAAATTACCGTTTGGTATCGTGCAAATTGGCAAGGCCTTTCGTAATGAAATTTCACCACGTGGATTTGTGTTTCGTATGCGTGAATTTGAACAGGCCGAAATGCAATACTTTGTTCGCCCTGGCGAAGATGAAAAATATTTTGAAATGTGGCGCGAAACACGTATTGCATGGTGGACAAACGTTCTTGGGATTCCGGCAAACAAATTGCGCTTTACGCCACATGAAAAATTAGCCCATTATGCCAAGGCCGCGGGCGATATAGAATATGAATTTCCTGATGGTTTTGACGAAGTCGAAGGTGTTCACAACCGCCAAGACTTCGATTTGGGCTCGCATACAAAATCACAAAACGAATTCAAAATTGCCGCGCACGTTATGGAAAATAACGACAGCACAATAAAATTGGCATATTCTGATCCACAAACGGGCGAAAGTTTCATCCCATACGTGGTTGAAACCGCCATGGGTGTCAATCGTGCAATGATGGCATTAATGATAGAGGCATATACCGAAGAAGATCTTGGCGATGGAAAAACGCGCACGGTTTTAAAATTAAAGCCCGCACTTGCCCCTGTCAAGGCGGCGGTTATACCACTTGCACGTAATGTTCCAGAATTAGTCGGCATTGCCGAGAATATAGAGAACGATTTACGTGCATTGGGAATTGGCCGTATTGAATTGGAAAATTCTGGTAACATCGGTAAAAATTATCGCAGACACGATGAAATTGGTACACCGGTCTGTATAACCGTTGACCATCAAACACTGGAAGATAATATGGTCACTATGCGTCACCGCGATACAATGGAACAGGAACGCATCGCAATTTCTGATGTTCCACGTCGCGTGTTAGAAATAGTGAATGGGAAATAAACTTATATCACAATAAAAAACGTTCCAAATGGAACGTTTTTTATTATTATCTCATCGTTGGAACAATTGCGTCATCATTGTAGAAGCTAAGGAATTTCTTACCAGTTCCACAATATATCTTTTGCAAGGAATCATTATATTCTCGTGTTGCTTGGGTCAACCTATCCTCTATGTCTGCCTGGGCACCCTGGTATCCAGAAAACCCACCCATTGCCCCACCAACACCGGCACCTTTGGCCGTTGCGCCAAGACGTGCTTTGTTTGATAGGTCTATTATACCACCATCTTCGGCATCAACCGTCATTGGTTTAAAATCCTCCACTGTGAAATAAACTTCATCTTTTTCGCTTGTCTTATTTTCTTTGATAACTTTATCACAGTCAATTGGATCGCCTTTGTGGTCACGTCTGCAAACAGGGGCCTTTTTACCCTCAACTGATTTCCATTTGTCCCAATCATCTTCTTTGGAACCAAACTTGCCTTCTTGGAATCCTACGACAACCGCGGGTATACTTAATCCATCGCGTCTTTCAGCTTCGGCTTCAAAATATGCATCACCGTCCCCACTAGCTGGTGCACCTTCTATAGCGGACCCATCTTTATCAAAATGATAAAACCTAACATCGGGCTTGTCTCTAAGTTCTACAGGATTTTTATATTTTCCAACAACGTCACCCGCAACTTTTGTAACAACTAACCTGTTATCTCTTTTACATTCACCCCGATTGCCGTCTTTAATCTCACATGTAAATGTATTTTTACCGTTAACCGTCGAAAATACAACTATTTTATCCGTATCCAATTCAGTGGTTTTGGTCACGCTACCCCACAAACACGTTGTTTCTGCGTTGTTGTAAACACATTTTTCTACTTTTAATACATTTTCACCTGTTTGCGACATATTTCCAATAACACCCCCAGCCGCCGCATTAACCCCAGTATGCAATATAACATCGCCAGCTACTTTGCCAGAATATGTACTGGCCGTCATCAATGCCGCCGCCGCCGCCGCACCAATCGCCGTTGTTTTCATTTTTTCTTTATTGGTTCCCAACAACTTATCTGATCCTGGCTCTGATTTTCCTATCAGATTTCCACCCAAACCACCAACCAGTGCCGCCGCCGCAATTTTTAATCCGGCTTTGCTTTTCTGCTCTTCATTCATAACCTTGACAACATCTTCGCGCGTTGGTTGTGCATCTGCGGGGAAGATAACATTTGCTATATCTGGCAAATACGACGATTCTGGAAAATCTGATATATTACATCTTACCGCATCCCCGGCTGCCAATTTTCCGCGTGCAACAGTTGTATATTCCGACGCCCCATTTGCACCCAAGAAACGCATTTCAACCACTGCGACACATGTAGATTCACCCCCAGCACCACGCCCCATTGTTGGTTTATCCCAAATAAATTCTCCTTCGGGATAAATCATTGCGCATTTATTCAAAGTTTCCACGTCTGTTTTGGCATTTTCATCGCCGTGTTTGATTTGTTCGGCCAATTCCTTATTTGCAACTGGCACTGGTAGCGCAACTTCTACCTGAACATCTGCAGCCGTAGCGGCGGCAGAACCATAATATTGCTGTTCTAATGCAACCGTATTTTTAGAAGAATTTGCGTAACTACGCGACACATTACCAACACGGATTGCGGCAACCGCATCACCGATGACTATCATCGCTACTAATAAAGAATAGCAAAACGCACAATTATTTTTTTTCATCCGCGAACCTCTCTCCATGCCCTAGCAAATAAACGGATTTAGAATTGTAATCTTAACCGCGCACCAACGTCCACCATGGATAACCGACCACTTTCATACCAATTTGTATAATGGAACACGCTGTCATAATTTGCCTGCGCTTCACTGCCGTATCCATCAGACAACCATTCAGTCTGGGACAAAACGATACTGCCAGACGTTTTTACTTTGCCTAAATTAGCATAACGCGCAAAGAAATCTATTTTGATACCACCACCTAAATCCGTGGTAATACCGCCTTCAACCATAAATGCAAGTTGCTCATTCGTTCCACCATTATGGTATGCATAAATATCAGAAATACCTGTCAGAACACCTGCTTCGTTAATTGTTTCGCTTAAATCTTCAACGATTGTATAATATGTTTTATCAAAAACAACGTAATCGGCGATTGTATTAAGTGAAATACCAACACCAACACCAATATATGG
>CAMYXE010000036.1 GCA_947303165.1 uncultured Pseudomonadota bacterium
CTGGTCTGCCACATATCGGGACTTTTGGCGAGGTTGCAAAAACCAGTATGGTTCGTTGGGCGTTTTCAAAATTGTCCGATATTCCCACGCGCCTAATTGCGTTTTCTGATGATATGGACGGTTTACGCAAGGTTCCAACCAATATTCCAAATCAAGAAGAGACAGCAAAATATCTTGGGTGTCCACTTACAAGTGTCCCAGACCCATTTGGGAAATTTGCCAGTTTTGCGGAACACAATAATGTTATGATGTGTGAATTTCTGGACAGATATGGTTTTGATTATGAATTCAGAAGTTCTACCCAAATGTATAAATCTGGTGCATTTAATGATGCGCTGATGCAAGTTTTGAAAAACTATGACAAGATTATGGCAATAATGTTGCCTTCGTTACGCGAAGAAAGACGCAAAACTTACAGTCCAATTATGCCGATTTCGCCATCAACGGGGCATGTTCTTGAAGTGCCGATTTTATCTGTGAATCCTGAAAAGGGCACTGTTGTATTTGAAGACGAAGATGGCACACGTGTTGAACAATCTGTATTAAATGGTATGGCAAAGTTACAATGGAAGGCTGATTGGGCTATGCGTTGGTTGGCATTGGATGTCGATTATGAAATGTGTGGTATGGATTTAACGGATTCTTATAAATTGTCCGGTCAAATTGTAGAGGTGTTGGGTGGCAAGGCGCCTGCAAATCTGACATATCAATTATTTGTGGATAAATTCGGTCAAAAGATTTCCAAAACCAAAGGAAACGGTATCAGTATCGAACAGTGGCTGACTTATGCGAACCCGGAAAGCTTGTCTTTGTTTATGTATACCAAACCTACAACCAGTAAACGTTTATATTTTGATGTGATTCCGCGTAATGTTGATGAATATTATCAATATCTGAATGCCTATGATAAACAAGATGACCTGGCAAAGATGTCAAATCCGGTTGTCTATATTCATCGTGACAAGGGTGTCCCAAGTGGTCGTATGCCGATATCCTATAATATCTTGTTAAATTTGGCCAGTGCGGCAAATACGGAACGTTTAGAAGATATGTGGGGGTATATTACTGCATATAACCCCAATTTTAGCCCCGAAAATAATCCAGACCTGGATATGATGGCAAAATGCGCTGTGCATTATTATCATGATTTTGTAAAGCCCAATAAACATTATCGTTTGCCAACAGATCAAGAAAAGATTATCTTACAAGATTTGTCGAACGGATTAACGCAATTTATTGGAAAGTCTGGAATAGAAAAAGACCTTGAAACGTATTGCTATGATATCGGTAAAAAATATTATGGAACCGAAAAATTGCGTGACTTTTTCGCAATGTTTTATAATGTATTATTGGGACAAGAAACAGGTCCCCGGTTGCCTAATTTTATCATGATTTACGGTTTGGAAAAAACGCAAGAGATGATAAATAATGCTTTAAATTCCAAAGCAACCCAAGAATAACAAAGGAAAGCAAAATGGCTGAAACCCAAACAATGTCAACAAACGAACTAACTGCCCGTTTGCAAAAGGCGGAAAATATTCGCGCACGCGATGGTGTTGTATGGAAAGATAAATTTGATCGCACTCACATAATTGCTGATGCGCGTAATTTAGCGGACGGAACACCAGTCCGTTTATGTGGGCGTGTGACCGCACTGCGTTGGTTGGGAAAACTGATGTTCGGTCGCCTGTATGATATCCAGGGCGAAATTCAATTTTCTATGTCGCGAGAAGAGATTGGCGAAGAAGATTACAAATTTATGAAGGCCAATGTTGATATGGGGGACTTTATTGGTGTGACTGGTGAATTGTATCATACGACTGCGGGTGAATTGACCGTGCGTGTTTCTCATTACGAGATATTGGCCAAAGCCCTTCGTCCATTGCCAGAAAAATTCCATGGATTAAGTGATATGGAAACGCGTTATCGTCAACGCTATTTGGATATAATATCAAATCCAGATGCACGTGCGGCGTTGCTGGGTCGAGTCCAAATGACACAAAACCTGCGTGATTATATGAACAGAAACGGGTTCTTGGAAATTGAAACACCTATTATGCAAAATATCGCATCTGGTGCGGCGGCAAGACCATTTACAACGCATCACAATGCATTGAATGCAGATTTTCAATTACGTATTTCGCCCGAATTATTTTTAAAGGAGGCGATTGGTGCCGGTTTTGATCGTGTTTACGAAGTCGCAAAAGATTTTCGTAATGAAGGTATGGATGCAATGCACTTGCAGGAATTTACTATGATTGAATGGTATGCGGCATATTGGGATTACAAACGTAATATTCAATTCACGTGGGAGCTGGTCCAAGAATTAATTCAAAAGGCCCGTGGCACATTGCAGATTGAATACCAGGGAACAAAATTGGATTTCAGCAAATACGAAATGATAGATTATACAGCCAGAATGAATGAGTTGTTCGGTTGCAGTATCTTAGATTTTGATGATGTTAATGTTTTGCGTCAGAAATTGGTTGACCAGGGCATGTTCCCGATGTCCGAATTGGAAGATTTGAAATCTGTTCCAACATTGGTTGACTATGTCTATAAACGCAAGATTCGCAACCTTATTGTTCAGCCAACATTCCTGTACAATTATCCGACATATATGGTACCATTGGCGCGTCATAATGACCAAGACGATCGTTGTTTGGATATGTATCAATTGTTGGTTGCGGGTGGTGAATTGTGCAAGGGGTATTCAGAATTGGTTAATCCGATTCAACAACTTGCCGCATTTGAACAACAGGCGCGCGATATTGCAAACGGTGAAGAAGAAGCATTTAACCCAGATAACGATTTTGTTCGTGCGATGGAACATGGTTTTCCACCAATTTCTGGGGTCGGTATGGGCATAGACAGATTGGCTATGATTGTGTTTGATCAACCCACCGCGCGCGATGTTGTGTTGTTTCCGATAATGAAATAAAGGTCAAAGTATAATGGAAAGTGCAAAGATTCTTGATGTTGATATTATTACGGCTGATCATGATAGGCATAATATAATGTTGATAGATAGTGCACTTGAATCTGGACGCATTGACTCTGATACCGCGGATTATCTTCGTCGCCTGTATGCCGATGGAATGTCGTGCTATCGCGAAGTATTTCACATGCTTGGGAAATGTCTTGGTGCGCCAAAAACGGCGGTTATGGAATATGATGTTGAAACAGATTTACCAGTTAATAAGACCATACGTATTTCTGATATAAACCCGCTATCATCATATTTGGTTAATCATCGTTTGGACACAGATCCGATGCGAAATCAGTTTTTTACAACGGGGGCAGCACACAAAATTGATTTATCTGTGTCATCAATTGTAACAGTTATTGTTGGTGCACAAAAGCGTGTAGAACGCGCTATTGACAAGATTGCTGGGAAATATTATCGGTTTTTTACCCAAGATGTTATGACCGCCATTAATCGTGTTATCCGGGAATCAGACCAGAATCTGAATACAGATACCATAACCGCAAAAATTCGTGAACGGTTTGCAAAAAAGTATGTTACTGATGCCGCCGCCGAAGTTTTATCAATCCTTGGACCAAGTGATGATAAATTGGTTGTAAAGATTGTTCGTGAATTAGATGGTATCAAAAAACCTTACTTATATCTTAATGATGTGTGGCGGGTCCGTTGTTTATTTGATTTAATTCCCCAGGCGCGCGCATTTATTGAACGTTTGTGTAATGTTATGCCTGAACGAGTAATTTCTATACGCGACAAATTTTACGATATTGATAATCCGCGTAATCATCGTGATTCAAAGATTATTGTGAATATTGGAACACCTGATAGTGTGATACCAATGGAAATTATATGCCAAGTGCGAACATTTTTTGAATTTGAACGTAGAACACATGATTACTATGCGTTGTTGCGAGAGCAACCAGACGCCAAAAACGAACAAATAGAAAAAGATGCTGCAGAACTTATGGAAAACGGTATTAATCAATATAATACAGTAATCTGTCGTTGCTTGGATGACTTGTTTGATAGGGTAGGTTGGAATATTTTATACAGCCGTGGTGGTGATGTATCCTTGTTTGATGGTTTTCCAAAAGAAAGCAAACTTTATTATCCCCAATCAGTATTGGAAAAAATATTCACAAAATTAGATGCCGCGGTCAAGAACGAGATTTTCCATATTACACATTCGTCTTCTAAACTTGATAAAAGTCAGGAAATTGCAATCTTTCGCTTTATGGCGCGCTTTATATTGGCGTCCGCAATGCCTTGGTCGCATACGGTTGTTAACGTGCCTGGTGAAACGTTATCTGTACGATTGTTTAATTTTGTAATGAACGATGTCTATCGGCATTATAATCGTGAAAAGTAGTCGTTTGTTGTGGGAATAAAAGTCTTTTTTGCTGAATCTTATTTGCTTGATTTTACATTTTGGTTGTGACACAATCCAATTAGATTCAACAGGGTATGTTTGAATCATGAACAAGGTAGCAAAGGAAAAAAAGATGCGCCAAGGTAAAGTAAAATGGTACAATGGTAAAAAGTGTTTTGGGTTTATTGCACCTGATACACCAAACGAGGACGGCAATACTGATGATGTATTTGTGCATTCCAGTTCGTTAAAAGAAGCGGGTTTGCGTTTCTTGAACGAAGGCGATATTGTTGAATTTGAAGAAGAAGTTCGCAATGGCAAGCTGTCCGTGACAACAATCAAACTGATTCAGCGTGATGAAGAATCCGCAAAAAGATTTCAGGAACGTCGTGCCGAACGCAGACGTGCCCGCGAAGAAAGAAAAAGTCACGAAGAACACAAAGAAAAACGTTCTGGATTTGCTTTCTGGAAAAAATAAAAAATCCCGCAATTGCGGGATTTTTTGATAGCTGTTCCAACCTTTATGTTGACAAGATAATAAAATGTTATATCATCGACTCAGAAAGAGGTATATAGATGGGTGTTTATAACGAATATCTTGGCCGTGAGTTAACTGCTGATGAAGAAAAAATACTAAAAGAAATAATAAAGACGTGTTATATAAACGATTGGCACATCCGGGATTTTGCCTATATGAAACTGTCTACTGGACCGAACGTCTTAGAGGCATTGAAAATATACGCACAACAACAGCAGAAAGGTGCGCAATAATTCCAAAATGCCCGCAAGGGCGATTTTTTATATAATATTCTTTTATTTTTTGCTTTTTTAATATAAAATTATTCTGTAATTGATAATAATAAAGGAGTTTGCTATGTGGACAGTTATTGGAATTGTTGCGGTATTGGTTTTGTATTTCATCGCGGTTTATAATGGACTTGTTTCACGCCGGAACCAGGTGCGCGAGGCATGGGCGACCATAGATACCCAATTAAAACGCCGCTATGATTTAATTCCAAATTTGGTGGAAACTGTGCGTGGTGCAGCGGCACACGAAAAAGATACACTTGCTGCGGTGATATCTGCGCGGAATGCGGCAATGTCTGCGAATGGTGTCGATGGAAAATCTTCTGCGGAACAGGGATTAACTGGTGCGCTTAATAAATTATTCGCATTGGGCGAAGCTTATCCGGCATTGCGTGCAAATGAAAACTTCTTGGAATTGCAACGCGAATTAACCGATACGGAAACCAAGATTCAATCTGCACGTCAATTTTATAATACGGTTGTGATGGGGTTAAACACTCAAATTCAACAGTTCCCAAGTAATATTGTTGCACGTATGTTTAATATTACATCGGAAAAATTATTTGATGAAGCAGAACGTAAAGCACCCCAGGTGAAATTTAATTAAATAAAGGGCATTTACATGAATCTGATCGATTGGCAGGTTGCGCGTGCCAGGCTACATGCTATCAATGCGCCCGTAAAATTTATTGATTCGGTGCACTTTTTCTATTGCGACATAGAAAAAATTGATACCCACATCATAGATTATACGGTGCAATTATATAATGGCGGATTGATGTATGAACAGATTATGACCATATTAACCAATGCCACTGGCATATCTGGGATTTTTGATGTTAATTGCTTTTTTAAAGAATTGGGAACGCATGCCGCAAAATTTAACTTTACACCGGCGCGTATTGCCGCTGATATACAAGAATTTAATGCAGACCTGGAAAGATATAGTCATGAACTTATACCAATGCGAACTGTACAGAATAAATTCAATAATCCATCAATTGATCAAAACAATCTGGATAAAGTTGCCGATTTTTGCAGCAACGGTCGTGGAAAGTTCTATCGTGCGGCTATTGATGCGGCAGTGTGGTATATGTTGGGTTTTAAGTCAGCAAATGAATCCATAGAATTTATAAGGCCATTTATGTCCAAAAATGGCATCGACATTTTAGGGTTATTGAAAAAGACAACTGTGCAAGAATTTGATTTTTCCTCGGCTGCATCTTTGGCGGCTCATGAATATCCGATTGATACTTTGGCACGAATTTTTGCTTCAATATCAAAATAAAAAAACGCCGCCAATTTTGGCGGTGTTTTTTATGTAATTTTTTTTGTTACATGTTAATTTGTTCGGGTTCCGGCATATGTTCCGGCTCTGGCATATGGCCAGGTTTCGGCATAGCCTTTTTAAATTGGCGTTTAACCGCTTTGAATTCTTCTTTGCTGATACAACCATTGGCATCCACATCTGCGTTCTGCAATGCTTCGACCATCTTTGGGCACTTGATAGAATCCATGACCAAGCATCCATTTTCAAATACTGGGTGCATTTTCGGCATACCACGCATATGAGGCCCACGGCACGATGTCATTTTTGCAACCGCAAACCCAAGCAAGAATACGATCAACAAGACAACGAATTTCTTGAACTTACCATGATGGCAACCGCAACCACATGGGCAAGCGTGTGTTTCTGGTGCCGCGGCAACAACCGGCATCGGACGTTTAGTCACTTTTTTAACTGTTTTTTTTGTTCTTGGCATTTTTCCTTCCTTTTTGGTTTGCGTTTCCATTGTATAAAAAGAACCAATCAATGTAAATTATTTTTTTATCACAACAC
>CAMYXE010000037.1 GCA_947303165.1 uncultured Pseudomonadota bacterium
AAGCCCCATGCCGTTTATGATTGATTCACGCAGTGACTGGTTAAACAATGAATTTATCCCATTGGGTAACGCACCGCCGTTAACACAGGCCAAAACGTCATTCATACAGTTATCAACAGTATATGTCGAATTTCTGACGCCACCATCGGGGCATTCCACCGGTACATCTGGATCGACTGGTGTTGGCGGGTTTGGTCCCGGCGGGGGTGTTGGCCCAGGAGGTGTTGGCCCAGGGTTTGGGTTATCTGTGTTTGAATTTATATCATGACTGCTTTGTGTCATCGTGCCAGTGACGGTCACAGGTAATACAGGAAGAGAGGGCATACGCGGCGAAGCAGCCGTAGTACGTCCGCGGTTATTCGCAGCAACCGCCGCGGCCCCACGTGCTTGTTCTGCACCAAAACAGGCACACGTCGCGAAGACAATCGATAAACAAATTACACTTTTTTCCAATGTTTTCAGCAAATTTTGCATGAAAAACCCTCCTTTTTATCTCTAATAGTATATCACATAAAAGGCCTATAAAAAAGTGTTTTTGTGTAAAAATTTTGAAAAATGTTAAAATTTATCATTAGTGTTGACAGATAATAAAAAATGTCTATAATTATAGTGAGATGGCAAAAGGTTCAGAATTTTTTGAAAAGTCAAAACACACGATTGTGTGGACGGTTTTGTACGTCCTGTTTATGTGGGTGGTTTTGAGGTATTTGTTTAACTTTAATATGTTTTCTTTGGCGCATTGGACCAAGATGTTGCATGTGCAATTGCATGGATTTGCGGGATTTGTTTTTGGGGTATTGGTTTTGGCGGCGGTGCCATTGTATGTTGCAACGGTTGTATTAACGGCGCGAAATAAAGGTATACCAATAAAGATTCCGTTACCAAATTGTTTGACAGAAAAACCGAAACAAGTACAAGAACCTGAACCAGAGCCTATTGTTTCGGAACAGGAAATTTTACCTGAATTGCCACATGGTGTGCCTGCGGAAATGCGTGAAACATTTATGCGTGCCAAAAAAAATTATGGTTCGCATCAACGTTCAGTATTCAATCGACCAATGCATTTTGATGATTCTCCGGTTGCGGCAACTGTTGTTCGGACCCCAGAAAATATTGCGCAACCTGTGGATGTTCCAAAATCTATGCCGTCGACACCTGTGCCAACAATTGCGGATGCAATAACCGAGATTCCAAGTGATACGGTTCCGACATTACCGATTCCAACAGATTTTGATGTGTCTGTTGACGATTCGTCTAATTCAGATATTCCTGTTTTTTCGGATATAAAATTTGATGATGATATTGAAGATGAAAAACTGGATGAAAAAGACACCGTTGCCGAAAATGTAAAAGAAAATAGTGTTCAAAAAATGATAAATGACGCCGGGTATGAAACGAAATTACAGGGTAATTTGATTCTTGTAAATAATTGTGCCGTCGCGGTCCATGATGAAGATGATTTTTGGGTTGCCGATGAAATAGATTGGTTTGCCGCAGGTCGTCAAAAACCATCACCGATTGTTGAATTGAAAAAGGCCAAGGAAGAGCAGGGGTTAAACCCAATTTTATATATAGTTAATAATAACATTATGGATTATGACAAGCTGGTTGAAACTTGGCGCAAAGACGGAATTACAATTGCCACAAATAATGATGAATTAATTGAATCAATAAAAGCGGACAAGAAAGTTTCGGATTAATATAATTTGGCAAATATATGTTGAAGTTTACAGACCGCCCGTTAATTCATTAATGATCTCTTGTGGTTTGTATGAATCTGCAACTGCTGCTCCGGGTTTTGTATTGCCTTGTGCATTATTCTTCTTTGTGTATAAACTTGTCCGTTATTGCTTTTAGTGCTTCGTCTGAAACATCAATTTTATCTGGGCCGATTCGTTCTGCCTCTGCGGCTTTTGTTGAAAGTTCTTTAATTTGTCCGAATTTGCTTGGGTCAATTTTATCTGGGCCGAGTTGCCCCGCCTTGGCCGATGTTAATTGAAGTGGTTCTTCTGCTTTTTTTGTTTGTGGGAGGTCGATTGTTGTGCTTGGTTCGCGTGCGTCACCTTCATAATATTTTTGACAACCCTCTATAATTTTCGCGGCTTTTTCTTTTTCTGAATATTTGCCTCCAGCGATTTGACCACTGGCATTTGCTGCAGCCATGCCTGCTTCTGGGTTGAAATATCCTGCAGCCGCGGTTGTTACTACATTAGCGAAATCGCCTGTAATCTTTAAAGCCGTTTTAGCAATGTCAACTTTATGGCTAGCATATATGTTCTTTCTAAGCTCTTCGCACTCTTCTTTCCTCATTGTTTCCGCATTTGGAACGCATGTATTTTGGTCTGTGCGTTCGTACCCATTTTTGCACGATACGTTGCAATTTCCTCCCTCATCATATTTAGCAGATTTCACGTGTGTTCTATCTGACAGTGTGTCGCTGCAATCTGTTCCCTTCTTTTTGGCTTCTTTATCTGCGGCCTTCTTGGCTTTTTGTGTTTGCAAGGCACGATCTCATGCACCCGATGTGACCAAGCCAGCTGCGGTTCCAACGCCTGCGCCCAACATTGCCGAAGATGCGGATGTTTGCGCGCGTGTTAAGCGGTATGCATTTTCTTTGAATGTTGTAACATCTATTCCAAACCAGTTTGCATTGCATTGGAAACTGTCGCCAGCATACAATTTCTTGGATGCTTTTGGTGTTGTGGCATCATCGCCTGCAAAGAAATTGACCGTATAAACGCAATCTAGTGTGCGTTCATCAAACATTGCGCCCAAACGATTACATTGTCCTTGCATAAGTTTGCGTAATTCATACAGGCGTTCCTCGTCTTTTTTTGCCTGGGCTGTGGCAACGTTGCGTAAATCACCAAATACACCCATCACGCGTCCCGCCAGTCCGCTATCTTGTTCTTTGCATTCTTTGGCAATACTTGCGCATTTTGAAACTGCTTTATCTCCGTCCGATTTAGCAAGACATTTGTCTAATGTTGCACCACATTCGCCAAATATGCACGAATTGTACCGATTCCCACACGTTAACACAGACTGGTAATACGATAGACGGACATTCATATCCCTATCGGCCAAAATTTCTGGTGCAAGCAATGCATATTCATGACCAGAGCACGTTGTTTTACGACGACATGAATCGATTTTCTCGCTCCACATAGTTGTATTGTCGCCAGAACATTTTGTAAAATCAGATCCGCATTTTTCCGACATACATTTACGAAGTGCTTGATCGCATTTGTTTGCCCCGGTCGTTCCTGACGCAGTGTCGCTGGATTTGTTGCCTTCGTTATCAAGTAATGCACGTTGGCGGCGTATGCGTTCGGCCATATCTGATGCCGATTTATCTGTGGCCCCCGCGCCCAGGTCTGCCATGATATCATCGAACTGTGATGTTTTGTTGTCCACAATGATGACGGGTTCTGGTTCAGGTTCTGGCTCGATCTCTGGTTCTATTTCTGGTTCTGTTTCAATAACTTCAGTTTTTACAGTAGTCTTTTGAACAGTTGTTGCTGGTGCGCGTGCCCCAGTACGATTTGTGCGTGCAGTGCCTTTGGATGCCGCGTATGTATCAGATGTGGCGACACCAAATGTGACGACAATCGCTAGCATCAATCTGTAAAAATTTTTTGTCGTTTCTTTCATATTTTTTTACTTTAATACTGTGCACGCTGTGTCATAGAACTTGCACAACTGGGTTGCCATTGATTTTTCTGTTGAACTTTCGCATTTGCCACGCATATTGTTTTCACATACGGTTTCAATACAGTTTTTTGCGGCGCTACCATTTTTGCAACCATTCATAGCATTGGCTAATTTAGTTTCTCGTGTTTTTTTGTAACCTGCTGCGATGTTCTGAACCAGTGCTTCACGGTTATCCAATGTTTTTTTGCGTGTAGCCGCAATTGTCTTTTTTAAATCGGCCATGTAGTCTTCGCAGCCACTGGCCTCGGCCCCACATTCTGCAACAAACCTATCAAAATCAGAATCCTGATCGCACGAATCAAATGTTGAACCACACTTTTTGTTAATGCATTCTGTGAATGTTGTATTGCACTTGTTTTTGGTTGGTTTGGTGTTAAGACTTTGTGCCGCGTTTGCAATTTGCATTGTCACACCCGCCGCCTTGCAGGATTGTTCGATAAGTTTATCATACGCAGACGATGCATCATCAGGTGTGCAACTTGGTAATTTTTTTATGCATTCAGTCGTTGCCCATATGTAGCGTTTACCAGGGTCCGATGGTGCCTTTTTTAAATCTTTTTCGCTTATGGCATATTTGGTAGATTGTCCAACGGTAACACTGCTTAGGCCTTTTTGTGCCGGTGGTTCGCCCGCACCAGATGTTCCGCAATATTGACAACGCGCCGCGGGATTCATACTGGCATTAATTGCACAAGCAGAATCAAGACAACGTGTCAAGTTTGTCTTGGAACATTTTGAAGCCGCAGCGTGCGCACCAAATGCGCTGAACGTCGCAAACACCATAATTAAGAGTAGGCTAGTTCTCTTCATTCTCTCGTTTCAATGTGTTGATTATATCAAAAAAACGCAATTGTTGCAAAATATATTTTTTTAAATTTTTCCATTGACAACATAAAAAATTTGTCTATAATAATACCAAGAAACAAAACCAAGGAGGTTTGACATGAACAAAAAAAATGGAAATTTATTAGTAACAGGCTGGTGTGCTTTGCTTTTATTAGTGGGGGTAAGTTGTAGCCAGAATAAAGGTAACGGCAAATTTATTGGTGGTAAACAAGAATCTAAACCAGCCCAGGTTGTGAATAATTTTTACGGTGAAACGTATATCGGTGAAAATACGATAATATATCAGGAATGTTGTGACGATGTTCCAGATGTCCCGGATTCTACGGATTTGGTAAAACCGTTGCCCAAGGACAGTGTTGTTGAACAAAAAACTGATACAGTTCACGTAAATGAAGCTGATACAATTCGCGCAAAAGATTGTAATGATTGTGGTGATGTAGTCATAATTATCAATAATAATTTTTCGGCAGTTAATAATAACACTAATGTTAGCAACAGTGTTAGCAGCAGTAACAATAATAGTGTGAATATTAACACGAATACTAATACGAATACTAACACAAATACGGTTGTGCCAGAACCCAGACCAGAACCGAAACCAAAACCACAACCGAAACCAAAACCACAACCGAAACCAAAACCGAAGCCAAAACCAAAACCGAAAGAACCGCAACTGGATACGTTGCAGATTCATGTGAAATTTCATTTGGAATCTAGGGTCAGAGGTATCTAATTATAAGGTGATGTGAACATATATAAACGGAGCAGTTTTTGTTCCGTTTATTTTTTGCTAGACACACAATAAAATTCTATGATAGAATAACAATTGTTTACAGAGAGTGTATGGATGAAGTTCATTAGATTTGTATTATTTGTTTTGTTTTTTGCACCAGTTGCGGCGTTTGCTGCACCAAGTGAGTTTACGGTTGCGGCACAACT
Organism: uncultured Pseudomonadota bacterium; assembly: GCA_947303165.1. GTDB lineage: Bacteria > Pseudomonadota > Alphaproteobacteria > Rs-D84 > Rs-D84 > Enterousia. The sequence continues at coordinate 5,500 of CAMYXE010000037.1, forward strand.
GTTGGCGGCGGCCAAGAATGCAGATATTCAACAAGTTCAAATTCTTGTCAATAATGGTGCGAATGTAAACTATGTTGATAGCACGGGTCTTTCTTTGGTTTGCACGGCATTAATGAATAATGATTTACGTGCTGCGCAGATATTACAAATGTACGGCGCGGATGCATCGCAATGTGATCGACAAATTAAAAATTATAAGACGCGAAATTCGCCTGGAACTACGGGTGGGTTGTTCGGTGGGCTATCCACCGCCCAGGGATTAACATTGGCGGCGGCGGGTGCCGCCGTTATTGTAGGTGGACTTTACTTGCTGACCGATGTGTTTGATCATGGCAATGGTAATCATAGTTCTTCGGGGTCGTCTAGTGGTGGTGGCTCTGGTGGTGGCAGCGGTGGTTCTTCGTCTGATAGTGGAACCGCATTGTTCTCTTCGGGGTTGCCTTATGGTCCTGCGATGTTGAATGCTACGATGGACCGTGCAAATTACGAGAATAATTTATCCACCTTTTACAAACAGTATCTTACCAGTGGTGCCAGTACAGAAGAAGAAAATCCAAACTATTTAGATTTTCAAAAGATGACAAATGCGAATTCCAGATCACAAAATTACCTGTTATTAATGCGTGGATATTCGCCATTGGCGCGTGGATATCTTGGAATGCGGACATTGCGTAATCCATCATATGCGCCTTATGCATTATTGGATGTGAACGAGCACCCTATGTACACTTTGAATGACGGAACAGGAATCGGCGGTGGTCGTCCTGTGAATATTGCTTTGGTGACAGCGAATGGTATAAATGCCGCTGATGAAACATCATTGCAGGATAAGTTTCTTGTTTGGGCCAAGCTTAATACGTTAACTGACGGGCCGTCTGTTGGGTCGAATATTTCAGGGCCAGGAAGTGACACAATATCCAGCAAATATTACAATAACATTATCACTACTGGGACGACCGAAATTGTTCAGCAGTTTCGGTCGGTGGAAGATTCTGACTTGTTGACTTATTTTGATTTATCTAATTCTGGCACAGCCATACATAATGGGGCTGCGATTGGTGATGATAATATGCTGGGCCAGATTATTGGTGGAAATCTTGCAACAAATCCATTTGGTGATTTTGTTGGGTTTATGCCAAATGGCCAAATGACGGTTTATCGTACTGGTGGTGGCAAGGTTATGGTTGCACTTGAAGAGCCTTCGGTGGCGGGCACATATCAGTTTAGTAATGAAAGTTCGGCAATGGCGGAAGACAGTATGACGTTTGAATATCAGGGTGATACTTTTGAATTAGTAGTTGCGTCAGTAAGTTCAACTGGCTTAGGGGACACAACCAAATCCATAATATGGTCATACGATGACGATGGAACACCAAAGTATTATTATGGTTATTTGGCCGGTGGTTTATATTACATAGATTTTAATGGTGATGGTGCACCAGATGCGGCATATTCAGCAGGCGAGGGTAATAATTTATTGCTTACTAAACAAATATCAT
>CAMYXE010000038.1 GCA_947303165.1 uncultured Pseudomonadota bacterium
GTTATATAAAAATTATTTCTTGGTTGGCAGACATCCAACAACCAACTCAAATATACCAAATGCTAAAAAGCAGAAAGAATAAAGAGCCATGCCCGATGATACATAATTCAGCGCCAACATGCGGTACCACGCTGCGCCACGAATAATCGGAATTAAATACAACAATAAAGCTGGTAATATATACCACCATACAGAAACCCCAGCATCACGAAAACGACGAATAGTAAGCGCCATCAACGGAATAAACAAAATCGCACTTACAATAGCAGAAATTGTCCCATGAGCCACGAGAGCAAAAAACCAATTCGTCACAAAAACAAACAACAGTCCGAACCAAAATTCAGCACGCGTCGAACGTCCCATAACATCAAAATATCCCCTCCAGAAATTTGCAATTGATTGAAATAAACCAACCATTGGTCGACGTGCAGTTTTTTCAGCGACCATCTTAACAGTTGCGCGACGTGTCGTTGTACGACGCGTAGTTTTCGTTGTTTTCTTAGTTGTTCTTGGCATCTTTTCTCCCTTTATTTTTATACGATTATTATACCCTATTCTTATATCCCAATGCAACAATAAACATTTCCACAGAATCCTTGCGCGATGCATTTGGTTTTACATGGTGCACAACTTCAAAGCGTTCTTTTATTTGTCTTAACAATTCGTTTGTTGTGCCACCGGTAAAAGATTTCGCAACGAATACCCCACCAGGTTTTAACGCGCGACATGCAAAATCAAAAGCATATTCCAACAGAACCATTTGACGCAGGTGGTCTGTTTTCTGGTGTCCGACAGTATTTGGCGCCATATCTGATACAACAACATCAACCACACCATCGGTGTTATCTTGCAATTTCAATTTTTCTTCCAACCATTCTAATGCCCCATCAGTTGTAAAATCGCCCTGGTAAAATTCAACATTATTTATTAGTGTAATTTCCAATAAATCCATCGCAAAAATTTTTGTTTTTGGAAAAGTCCGCGCAATAAATTGCGACCACGAACCTGGTGCCGCCCCTAAATCCACAACAGTTTGACCATTTTTAAGGAATTTATACTTATCATTTATTTCAATCAATTTATACGCCGCACGCGCCCGATAACCATCCGCATGCGCACGCGCCACATATGGATCAGCCGCCTGGCGCTGAAGCCACGCAACCGAAGATTTGTGCTTTGCAATTTTTTTATTTTGTATTTTCATATATTATTTCGCACCCGGCACGCCACCACCTGATTCTTGCATTTTTTGCATCACGGCTTCCATTCCACCCATGCGTTGAATCATGGCCATTTGTTGTTTCATCTTTAAATATTGCTTAATAATATGTTCAACATCGCGAACCGTCACACCAGCAGTTTCTGCGATACGTGTTTTTGCATTTGCAAAGATTTTTTCTGGATCCGCGCGCTCGGTTGCCGTCATTGCTTCCAGTATTTTAATTTGGGCGTCAATACTGCCATCTTTGATTTTTTCTTTCATGGCATTAACTGCGCCTGACATACTCATCTTTTTAATTTGTTTTAATTGTGCCAACATATCATTCATATCAAACTGACCCGCCATCATACGTGCCGCGGTCTCTTTCATACCTTTTGGCATTTTTGGTTCTTCAGCTACTGTTGCGTTTACTTCTGCTTCTTTTTTCTTTTTTCCAAATCCAAACATATTTTACTCCTTGGTTTTATTGTTTAATTTTATGAATCTTTGCGTGATTTGTCCAGATACTTCTTAAGATATTTTCCTGTTAAAGAATTTGGATTGGCCGCAACCTGTTCAGGTGTTCCTGTGGCAACAACCTGACCACCACCCGCACCACCATTTGGTCCCAAATCGATAATCCAATCCGCCGTTTTAATCACTTCCAAATTATGCTCAATGACTATAACTGTATTGCCCTGCTCTACAAATTCATGCAGGACATTTAATAATTGTTTGATATCTTCAAAGTGCAACCCCGTTGTAGGCTCGTCCAAAATATAAAGTGTTTGTCCCGTACTGCGCGCAGATAACTCTTTGGACAATTTAATACGTTGCGCTTCGCCCCCGGACAAATCCAATGAACTTTGCCCAAGTTTTATATAATCCAGACCGACGCGTTTTAACAATTCCAATTTTCGGCTAATTTGTGGATGATTGATAAAAAATCTATATGCCTCGTCAACGGTCATGTCCAACACATCAGCAATAGATTTACCTTTGTATTTTACCGCCAGGGTTTCATGACATTTATCGCACTCCACATAGACATCGGCCAAAAAATTCATTTCTATTTTTATCTGGCCGTCACCCTGACACGCTTCGCACCGTCCACCTTTGACATTAAACGAGAACCGTCCCGGGCCATATCCACGTGTTTTTGCCTCTGGTAATTCTGCAAAGAAATCACGAATATTAGAAAACACACCCGTATATGTTGCAGGGTTGCTACGCGGGCTGCGACCGATTGGCGACTGGTCAATATCGACAACCTTGTCAATGTTTTCCATACCACGAATAATATCATGCGCCCCAGATTCAACTTTGGAATTATAAAGCGCACGCATCAAAGCCGGATAAAGTGTATTCAACAGCAATGTAGATTTTCCAGAACCGGATACCCCAGTCAATGCAATAAATTTTCCGAGCGGAAATTCTACATCTATGTTTTTAAGATTATTTTCACGTGCCCCACAAATTGTAATAGATTGCCCATTCCCAACACGACGTTTTTTCGGGACAGGAATTTTTTTCTTGCCTGATAGATATTGTCCAGTCAGAGAATCTTTATTTTTTATAACTTGTTCTGGTGTACCCGCGGCAATAATATTTCCACCATTAACACCAGCACCACGACCAATATCAACCAAATAATCCGCCGCGCGCATTGCGTCTTCGTCATGTTCAACAACAATCACACTGTTATCTTTATCGCGCAACATTTTTAACGTATCTAATAATTTATCATTATCGCTTTGGTGCAAACCAATTGATGGTTCATCCAAAACATACAACACGCCAGAAAGGCCACTGCCAATCTGCGACGCAAGACGTATACGCTGCGCTTCGCCCCCAGAAAGAGTTCCTGACATACGTGACATTGTTAAATACCCAAGGCCTACATTTTTCAAAAACAATAGACGACTTGTTATTTCACGCAGCACCATTCGCGCAATATCATTTTCCTTTTGCGTTAAATGATTCGGTAAATCCACAAACCAATTATAAGACTCATCGATTGACATATCGCATACATCAATAATATCTGCACCATTGATTTTGATGCACAAGGCTTGAATATTCAATCTTTTGCCATGACATACTGGGCATGGTTTTTCTGACTGATATTTTGATAATTCTGCACGCATCATTTCGGAATCTGTTTCACGCCAACGACGTTCTATATTCGGGACAACACCTTCAAATGGTTTTTCATAAACAAATCCATTCCAATTTATTTTAATAGGTTTATCACCCGTTCCATATAAAACAATATCTTTTTGTTCCTGGGTTAACGTATGCCATGGTTTCGCAAGTGGAATTTTATATTGTTTATGTAACGCTTCTAATAAATGATCAAACTGACTAAGCATACCGCCACGCGACCATGGCGCAATCGCACCATCCAAAATAGATTTCGATGGATCAGGAATAATCAAATCTGGTGACATATTAAGTTGCACACCTAAACCATCGCACGCACTGCATGCGCCCATTGGGGCATTAAAAGAAAACAATCTTGGTTCAATCTTGGGAACAGCAAAACCACTAACGGGACACGCATAATTTTGTGAATATAAAATATCCTCATTCGTGTCCAATCGCCGTACCAACACAGACCCAGGCACCAAACGTAATGAACCTTCAAACGAAGAATACATCCGCGAACGAAATTCTTCCATATCTGATTCCGATGCATCAGTCGCGGGCATTTGTATTCTATCCACTATAACAAAAATATTATGCTTTTTATTTTTGTCTAATGGCGGAACAGCGGTCAAATCATATAATTCATTATCTATTATCACCCGCTGATACCCCTGCTTCACCAAAAATGCCAATTCTTTTTTATACTCGCCTTTACGGTCACGAATAAGTGGCGCCATAATATAAACACGTACACCACTTGGTATATTCAATGTTAAATCAACCATTTCCGCAATGGTTTGTGATTTAATTGGCAACCCCGTAACTGGTGAATACGGAACACCAATTCGCGCCCACAACAACCGCAAATAATCATAAATTTCTGTGACCGTGCCAACAGTTGAACGCGGGTTTTTAGAGGTTGTTTTCTGTTCAATTGAAATTGCTGGGGCTAAACCTTCAATCAGATCAACATCTGGTTTTTTCTGCATATCTAAAAATTGGCGTGCATAACTCGACAAAGATTCAACATATCTACGTTGCCCTTCGGCATAAATAGTATTAAATGCCAACGACGATTTTCCAGATCCAGACACACCAGTAAAGACCACCAATTTATTTTTTGGTAGGTCTAAATCAATATTCTTAAGATTATTCTCGCGTGCACCACGAATCTTTATCGTTCCAGCCATAGCACTACAAAATATAGAACAAATTTTTAAAATTTCAATCTGACATTATTAGGTTGATATGTCAAACGAACATTTAATTAATTTTCTGCGGTCTTATCTGTATCATCCTGGCCAGAATTTTTTATCAAAGCATCTGGATCCAAGACAATTCCTGTTTTACGTGTATGATCAGTTCCTGCCTTGGGCACTAATTCCCCGCGGACCCAAATATCAACTCCACCGACATTACCAAATGTTGCTTTATTTTTGTTTCCAACAGGAACATAGTACAAATCACCTGGCACCAATACACGACTAAATACAGTTTTACCACGACCATCTTCTACTTTGACCCATGATTCTTCTACGGCCTGAAGGACGATTTCCGCATTTGCACGATTTTCTGGTCCAAATCTTTCACGCACAGTCTGTCTATATGCTGGCTCATTGCTAGGTTTAGGTGCAACAACCTCTGTAACCTGTTTCTCTTCACTTTTAGTAGATGCCATAAAAGCGCCAACAACCCCACCCAAAATTATTAACAATACAAGTATGCCAACCACCCACTTCCAATGTTTAACGACAAATTTCCAAGCTTTACAATCCTTGATTTTTTCTATCTTTTTACCAATTTTTTCTTTTACATCATATTTTGTGGTTTGTTCTGCAACATGTTGATGCTCCACAGCAAATTCATTTGGTTCTATGCCTATTTCATTTTTAATCTTTTTAACTATGACATCTGGGTCTAATCCCAATTCAATTGCGTAATTCCTGGCAAACCCAAGAATATACACAACCTCTGGCAAAGCGGTATAATTACCATCTTCTAGTGCCTGAAGAAAATCTTCACGAATACAAAGTTGCTTTGAAATAGTTGATATTTCACGTTTACGACGCCCTGTTGTACGGGCCACACGCAACATTTCACCTGCGGTCATTTTATCATTTATTTGTGCTTCTTGAATTTCTTCTGCCATAACGGAATCCTTTGATTTTCACCTATTTTATCTAATAATATAACTATATATTAACAACGCAACCCCAAAATTGCAAAATTTCTTGTCTGATTTCATTCACATCAGTTATCTGATTGATTTTCGTGCGAAATTCCGAAGAATTCGGTATTCCTGTGGAATACCAAGCCAAATGCTTACGAAACATAGGAACAGCATTCTTTTCACCATAATATTCAATCATCAAATCAAGATGCTTTAATACAACGTCGCCGATATTTTCTGGCACACCTGCAACGCCTAGCAATTGCCCAAAGATCCAAGGCCGACCAAGCATAGCCCTGCCTATCATCGCCCCAGCATATCCATGGCCAATTACATTGTTTATATCGTCACCAGATTTTAAATCCCCGTTTGCAATGATTGGTATTGGCATATCATTTATTTCTGGATGAATGGCCACACCCGCATATCCCGCCGCACGTGTGCGCCCATGCAGAACTGCGAACTTTGCGCCATTATCGGCGGCAATTCTTATCAAATCTTGCCAATCAATATGTTCTTCATCCCACCCAAGACGCGTTTTAATAGATACTGGTATTTGAACCGCACGGACAACGGCATCTATTATTTTCGCCGCTAGTTTATGATTACGCATAAGAAAGGCCCCCGCCCCCGCACGCGTGGCAATCTTTGGTACGGGGCATCCCATATTTATATCAATCCAAGATGCCCCCGCATCCTGTAAAATTTTCGCGGCATCCGCCATTAAATTTGGAACCGCGCCAAAAATTTGGGCGCCAACACTACCCTCTTCTGTGTACACATCAAAATTTCGCAAACAATTTTTATGGTTAGCCACCAAAGAATGACAAGATATCATTTCCGTAACCACTGGAATTCCGGGTGCAAAAGAACGCACCATCATACGAAATGGTTTATCAGAAATTCCTGCCATTGGTGCAGCAAAAATTTGATTATTAGTAAACATTTGTGATATAATGCCACAGATGAGAGACAAAATCAAAAATTTATTTGGATTTCTTGGCCGCGCATGGCGCGGTGGAATTCGTGGCAAAACCGGTATATTTTTTGCGCTGTTTGCTACATATATGTTCGTCCGCATATTCTGTGGTGATGCCAATGTAGGACGTTTTATCGCAAATATATGGCACCTGTCGGCGGAACAAACAGAATTAGCAAACGAACAAACCAAACTTGAAACAATGAAACGCCACATACAACTATTACAAAACTACAGCCCCGATTACGTTGAAGAACTGGGGCTGCGTTATTTGAATATCGGCGATCCGGCATTCAAAGTCTTAAAATACTAATTCATCAGGGCAATATACGCGTTCATATAAAATGCGAACATCATCC
>CAMYXE010000039.1 GCA_947303165.1 uncultured Pseudomonadota bacterium
CCTTTGTATTTTCCCGAAATGACTACGACTTCATCGTCTTTTTTAATTTTCATTTTCTATGCCTTTTATATTTTATAATACTTCCGGTGCCAAAGACACAATCTTTTGAACATCATATTTACGACGCACTTCACGGGCAATAGGCCCAAAGATACGTGTACCAATCGGTTCAAAATTATTCTTGTTAATCAGAACAACTGCATTGTCGTCAAAACGAATTATAGAACCATCCGGACGTTTAATCGGGAATTTGGTTCTAACAATAATCGCACGTTGCACAGTTCCCTTTTGAACCTTACCACGCGGAATCGCTTCTTTAATGGCGACAACAATTTTATCACCAACGGTTGCATAACGACGATGTGAACCGCCCAAAACCTTGATGCACATCGCTTTACGTGCACCACTGTTGTCTGCAACTGTCATAACTGTTTCATTTTGAATCATAATCTTATCCTCATCCTGCGACACGGGCTTTTCCCAGCCGCTTTGTTATGGAATCCGACTGAGACACCAGTCCAAAGACCAATGCCCCCTCAAAGACTCCTGGGTTGATTTTACTCTGCTATTTCAACATCGTTATCTTTCGATACACCAACCAATCCCTTGACAACCCAAGCCTTGGTTTTAGATATCGGACGATGTTCTTCTATTGCCACGATGTCACCAACTTTATATTTGTTTTCTTCATCGTGCGCCTTGTACTTTTTGTTCTGCTTCACGAACTTACCATACAACGGATGACGGAAACGGCGCTCTACTTCAACAACGACCGTCTTATCATTTGCTGTACTTCTAACTGTTCCCTGCAGTATACGTCTTGGCATAACATTATCCTTTATATACTTTTACCTTTTGCACAACCTGGTATATGATAACCAATTTTTTGGAAATCTCAACCAAAATCGGCACTTTTTTATTTTGCTTCGTTTAACTTTGTGTTAACACGGGCAATTTCGCGACGAGTCTTGCGCAAAACATGTGTCTTTGGCAATTGACCCGCAGCATGCTGAAAACGCTGATCCATCTGAGTTTTTTTCAAACGAATCAATTCGCTCTGCAATTCTTCTCGTTTCAAAGATTCCGTTTTCTTTTCTGCCATCTTTTACACCTTTATTGTTCAACAATTTATATTAGTTAACTTTACGTTCAACAACTTTGGTTTTCACCGGCAATTTTGCCGCCGCTAATGCAAACGCTTCCATGGCGACATCAGATTTTACACCGTCCAATTCGAAAATTATACGGCCTGGTTTTACGCGGCAAATCCAGTATTCAACGGCACCTTTACCCTTACCCATACGGACCTGTGCAGGTTTAACCGTAACAGGAACATCAGGAAATACGCGAATCCAAAGTTTACCCATACGTCTCATACGACGTGTGATAGCGCGACGCGCGGCTTCTATTTGACGGGCCGTTATACGTTCAGGTGACATGGCTTTTAAACCAAAAGAACCAAACGCCAATTCACTGCCACCTTTGGCGACACCATGAATACGACCTTTGTGCTGTTTGCGAAATTTCGTCTTATTTGGCATTAACATGATACAACCTCAACTTTATTTTCTTTTGTCGCTTGTTCCGGCATACTCGGTTGGTCTGGCCATTTCCGATGCCAACTTTTCTTTGTTCACAACATCGCCAGTGTAAATCCAAACTTTGACACCAACGACACCGTATGTCGTCTTTGCCTGAACCGCGGCGTAATCAATATCCGCACGCAGTGTGTGCAACGGTATACGACCTTCACGAATCTGTTCGCTACGTGCAATTTCCGCACCATTCAAACGACCAGAGCACATAACCTTTACACCCTGGGCACCCGCTTTTTGTGCATTTTGAATAGCCTTTTTCATTGCGCGTTTGTATGAAACACGACCTTCAATCTGTTGCGCAATGCTTTGAGCAACCAATTGCGCATTCAAATCTGGGCGACGGACTTCGTAAATATTCACAACAACCTGGTCATTCTTGACCAATTTCTTGATATCGTTACGCAAAGCTTCGATATCCGCGCCGTTTTTACCAATAATCATCCCTGGACGAGATGTGTGCACAGTAATAACAACTTTCTTGGCAATACGATCAATAACAATCTTTGCCACACCAGCTTTTTTCAGTTTCTTTTCGATAAACTTGCGAATCGTATTATCTTCCGCAAGGCATTCCGCATAGTGTTTTTTATCAACAATCCAACGTGAATCTGGAACTTTGTTGATAGACAAACGCTGTGCAATTGGCGATACTTTCTGTCCCATTTTTTTTCCTTACTGTTTATGCAGAGTGTTCTTGAAACCATACGGTTTTATTCAGGGTCGCCCCATACCACCCGGCACATGTTCTTTTATTTTTTCTTTTCTACTTTTTTTTCTGCTTTCTTTTCAGTTTTTTCTTTCTTTGGTGCACTGCCAGATTCCAAAACTATTGTCAAATTGGAAAATGGTTTCAAGATTGGACGTGCACTGCCACGTGGTCCTGGCATAATACGTTTCATTGTTAATGCCTTGCCACACCAAATTTCTTTGACGAATAGTGTTTCAACCGCCAAGTTCTTGTTATGTTCTGCATTAGCAACTGCCGACAATAAAGTTTTTAAAACTTCACCAGCAACACGCTTTTTAGAAAACTTCAATACATCAACTGCACGGTCAACAGGCAAACCACGAATCATCGCACAAACCAGATTCAATTTCTGGGTGCTGATGCGTATCATTTTGTTGAACGCACGAACTTGATTATCTTTGATTCCATACCTTGTCATAATCTAACGCCTTTGTTATTTTTATTATTTACCTGCCGCCGCCTTTTTATTCGCAGCATGCCCCTTGAACGTACGCGTTGGTGCAAATTCACCCAATTTGTGTCCGACCATATCTTCAACAATCGACACAGGTATAAACTTGTTACCATTGTGAACTTCAAACGTCAACCCAACCATCGGAGGAACAATCGTGCTTCCACGTGACCAAGTTTTGATTGGCTTATGATCGTCTTTTTCATTCGCCGCCGCAACCTTTTTCAAGATTGACGGATGTACATAAGGGCCTTTCCAAACTGAACGAGACATATATAACTCCTAACCTATTTTATTTTTTCTTTGCCAAATGTCTGCTACGAATAATCATCTTGGCTGTGCGTTTATTTCTGCGGGTACGATATCCCTTGGCTGGAATACCAGTACGTGATACTGGTTCATGTCCTTTGGAATGACCATTACCACCACCCATTGGATGATCCACAGGGTTTTGTGCCATACCGCGTGTTGACGGACGTACGCCCAACCAACGTGCACGACCTGCCTTGCCCAGGTTAACATTGCGCTGGTCTTGGTTAGACACCGCACCAACTGTTGCAAGACAATCAGAATGAACTTTGCGCAACTCGCCACTGTTCATCTTAATCTGTGCATAAACACCGTCTTTACCCATTAATTGGGCATAGCAACCTGCACTGCGCGCCAATTGACCGCCAGCACCAGGTTTCAATTCAACGTTGTGCACGATTGTACCAATCGGCATACTCTTCAAAGGCATTGCGTTACCCGGTTTAATATCTTGGTGTGCACCAGACACAACAATGTCACCAGCTTTCAAATCACGTGGCGCCAAGATATAAGAACGCATACCATCTTTGTATTCAATCAATGCGATGAATGCTGTGCGATTCGGATCGTATTCCAAACGAACAACCGTCGCAGGCATATCAAATTTTTTACGTTTGAAATCAATCAAACGATATTTACGTTTGTGACCGCCACCTTGATGTGGAACAGTAACATGACCGAAATTGTTACGGCCACCCTTGGATTTCAAACCAACCGTCAGCGCCTTTTCTGGGGCACCGCGATGTAATTCACTGTGATCAATTAAAACCAAACCACGTGTTCCTGCGGTAATCGGTTTATAACTTTTTAAAGCCATTTTTTCATCCTTTATTTGACACTAACGTCTGAATTAATTCAGATTATCTGCCAAAGTTTTATATATTTGTTTCAAGATCTAACTTCGCATCCACCGGCAATGAAACATACGCTTTCTTTACTGTGCGTTGTGTTCCGCTGCTGCGTCCACGGAATTGTTTAACCTTGCCCTTGGCAACAACAATGTTTACCTTGGTTGGTTTTACATTGTAAATTGCCTGAATTGCATGAACCACATCTGCCTTGGTTGCAGACATCGCAATTTCAAATGCAACCGCGTTGCCTTCTGAAAGTTTCACCGCCTTTTCGGAAACAATCGGGCGACGCAACACGTCATAGACACCTGCCGTTACAACGGTTTTCTTTTCTGTCTGAACTTTCTTTTCTGCCATTTCTATAACCTTTGTTTGCAATCAGTTCCGATTGATATTACGCCCCAAGGCGTGCCTCTATGTCCTTGACCGCATCAGCAGTCAAAACTAATTTTTCGTGTTTTAAAATATCTAAAACATTCAATCCAATTGTTGGCAACACATCAACATTATTGATGTTCGCCGCAGATTTTTTGAAATTTTCATCCAAAGTATCCGCGCCAACAAACAATGCAGAAGTAATATCCAACTTCTTTAATTGTTTCGCAAACGTCGCTGTCTTTGCAGTTGTCATCTTTTCAGAATCAACAACTAATAACGCACCATCTTTTACCTTGGAAGATAACGCCATTTTCAAACCCAAGCTACGAATCTTCTTTGGCAAATCAATGCTGTGGTCACGAACAACAGGTCCATGAACGACACCACCGCCACGCATATGAACATTATAGCGTTCACCTTGACGTGCGTTACCTGTTTTTTTCTGTTTGAATGCCTTTTTACCACTGCCAGCAACATCAGAAACCGTTTTCACTGCATGTGTGCCTGCACGTGACTTGGCACGTTGCCATGTCACAACACGATGTAAAATGTCCGCACGTGCATCCAAACCAAAAATAGAATCCTGCAAATCAATCTTGCCGACCGCTTTGCCATCAAAATTTATAATATTTACTTGCATTTTAATTCACCTTCGTTTTCAAAACCTACTCTGCAACTTCTTCTGCAACAGATTCTGATTTGGTTTCTGTTGGTTCTACATCTTTCTTTTGAGATGTCGGAACAGGTAAATCTTTCTGTTCTTTTTTGACTGCGTCTGTAATCAAAACAAACGTCCCATTGCAACCCGGAACTGCGCCTTCAACGAAGATAAGATTTTCGGCTTCGTCTGTTCCGAATACTTTCAAATTTTGAACAGTAACTGTTTCATTACCCATCTGCCCGGACATCTTTTTACCTTTTAAAACACGTCCCGGCCATTCACGCATACCTGTACCACCCAATGAACGATGTGCTTTTAAAACACCGTGAGTGGCTTCTTTACCACCAAAGTTATGGCGTTTCATCGCCCCTTGGAATCCTTTACCCTTGCTTGTTGCTTGGACATCAACAAATTGCCCGGCAACGAAATGAGACGCACATATCGGTGTGCCCACAGGAATCACGCAATCATCCGTGCAACGAAATTCCACAATTTTACGATAAGGCTTAACACCAGCCTTTCCTGCCGCTTTTATTTGAGGTTTTGCGACATGTTTTGCCTTGGCTTCACGAATACCAAGAACATTTGCGACATATCCGTTTTTTTCCATGGTACGATTACCGATAACCGCACAATCACCTACTGATAAAACAGTCACTGCGTGTGCGACACCAGAATCATCATACAGACGTGTCATTCCCATTTTTGTTGTAATCAATCCGCTACGTTTCATTTCTTATGCCTTTTTTTATGTCAGAGGTTAGAATATTATGCTGAAAAGTCAATAATAATCTAACGCTAACAAACCTTTTACAATTTTATTTTTACATCAACACCCGATGCCAAATCCAACTTCATCAATGCATCAACTGTCTGAGGGGTTGGATTAACAATATCTACGACCGCCTTGTGATTGCGGATTTCGAACTGTTCACGTGACTTTTTATCAACGTGTGGTGAACGGTTGACCGTAAATTTCTGAATCAATGTCGGCAAGCGAACAGGCCCAACGACATCTGCGCCGGTGCGCTTTGCAGTTTTGACAATTTCCTCCACTGATTCAACCAAAATTCTGTGGTCAAAAGCCGTCAATTTGATGCGAATTTTTGATGCTGGTACCATTTTGCTTGTTTCCCTTATTTATTGTCATATTCACACTTATTGGCCGCCCAACAGTTTCCTGCGGGCGACCAATAAACGTTGTTGTTATTTGATAATCTTTGACACAACACCTGCGCCGACTGTGCGTCCGCCTTCGCGGATAGCAAAACGACGACCTTCGTCCATAGCAATAGGTGCAATCAATGCAACTGTGATACGAACGTTATCGCCCGGCAAGACCATTTCTTTGTCAGCTGGCAAAGTAATAGTACCTGTCACGTCGGTTGTGCTAAAGAAGAACTGAGGACGATAGTTGCTAAAGAACGCTGTGTGACGTCCGCCTTCTTCTTTGGTCAAGATATAAACTTCGGCTTCGAAATCTGTGTGTGGGGTAATTGAACCCGGTTTGCAGATAATCTGGCCACGTTCCACATCTTCTTTCTTGGTTCCGCGCAACAACAAACCAATGTTATCACCCGCTTCACCTTGATCCAACAATTTACGGAACATTTCGACACCCGTAACTGTTGTTTTCTGTGTTGGACGCAAACCAACGATTTCGCATTCGTCACCAACTTTGATAACACCAGCTTCGACACGACCTGTCACAACGGTTCCACGACCTGTGATAGAGAACACGTCTTCAATTGGCATCAAGAATGGTTTATCAACTGGACGTTCTGGCATTGGGATGTATTCAT
>CAMYXE010000040.1 GCA_947303165.1 uncultured Pseudomonadota bacterium
CGCCAGGCCCCGGAACAAAACCGGCTGTACCAGCTGTGTTGTTGATTGTATCAGGTGCAGTAAAGTTTCCTGGTTTATTCTTGATGTAGTCTGGCTCTGTGTTCACAGTCTCGGCCCAGTCGGCTTGCACCGCATTTTGTGCAACTGCTTGGACTGCATTATAAACAGCCATTGCAGATGGATATTCGGTATCAGTATTTTGATTGGTAAAAACAGAACCTGTCGCATTGTTTTGTTTCACCATATGACTGGTGACTTCTACACCTTTAACTGCAACGTAGCCTTCTGTGCCGTTGGTATTGACATTGATGGTACCGTCAGGATTGGTCTGATCAGAATTATCTGATGCTATGCTACGGACACCTTCGTTGGTGATTATGTGGTTTGTAATATCGATACCCGCTCCTTCGGTATATGCTGCAGACGGTGATTTGGTGGTTACCCCATCCCAATTCGCTTGTGAATATTCAGTATCTGTAATCTTTGCATCAACGTATTTTTGTGATGTAACGATTTTTGATGTTGGATCAGGATCGGTTGCCTGGGCGGCACTTGCGAAAACCGCGGCGGCAAATCCCACAAATACTAAACCTTTTACATTAATTTTCATTTTTGTTCCCTTTTGTTTGTTTGTTATTTTATATTTTTGTGTATCACTATGATATGGAATTTGCGCACAGCATATTGATACATCCCCCACGGCTTTAAATTTAATCTTTCCATTTAAACTTAAATACCAAATTTCTTGTGTTTTCCCCCTTATTCGTCAATCACGACAAACCATTGTTGATTCCCATCGGCGTCAACCGATAATAATGCGTCCTGGCCCGGGGCATTTGTCTTCCACCAATTTGCCCAATCCAAAACCCCAACAATGTCGTTTGCTAACTTTTCCCTTATGACCGCACCTTCGTGCAATTTGTCGGTGGTGACTTCGCCATCTTTGATCTTGCTGCTGGTGACGGCTTCGGCCTCGATTTCGGCGGTGTCAACTTTGTTTTTATATGCCAAATTCCCAAGGGCTTCGTCCGCAACGGTAACCATACCGTCCGAATCGATAATCAATAATTTACCCGCGTTATCTTCGCCCTGGTCTTTATCAACCTTGCCAGACAAATCTGTGGCCAACGGTGTATCAGACAATGAAACCTTGCCATCGCCGCCGACAACCAAAATCTTGCCTTCGTTCGTAACACCTTGGTCTTTATCAACCTTGCCATCAAGGCGGGCCTGAATCTCGGTCCGCAGACTTGAAATCGCGGCCTGGATAAGACCATTGATGTCGTCAATCCCAAGTTTCGTTTTTAACGTCGCCCATGTTATCAATGTTTGCCATGGGTATGATGACTGTTCTTCGCCTTCGTTCGCGATATAGCGCCATTTGATACCGTCGTTGTTGTCGGCGTCCAGTTGAATTTGATGACCGTCTTCGCCATCTTCCAAATCTAAATCTTCAAGAAGTCTTTCAACGTTCAATATGGCTTCGTTGCCTTCGATGGTGATGTAATCGGTGCTTTGCAATAAAGATTGCTTTTCAACCTGTAATTGGTGAATTTGCTGTTCAATCTGGTCCAGGCGTTCGGAATAGTCGGTGCCGGAACCACCAGATGAACTTATCGATACTGGCGTGCCAATGTATTTACCAATAGATAAACGTGGCGCCGATGCAGAACGCACAGATGTTGTTGCAGAACCAACGGTAGAAGTGGAAGAGGGCGCAGCCGCCGTGGTCGATTTTGTCGAAACCGACGTGGTGGGGCGAATATAACCGCCACTGGGGCGTAAAGAACCCGCACGCGCAGCCGTCGTCGTGGTTCCAGCCGCAGATGCCGCCGAAGGATATGCGCCCGCACCGCCAACACTGCGCACCGATGGTGCCGCAAATGCGCCCGCGGAAACCGCCATAACACACACCACAGACAACAATGATGTTTTTATTCCCTCTCTCATTTTCTCTTTCCCTATGTCAACAATTATATCACAAAATTTCCTATTCTAAAAATTCTTTTTTAATTTTTTTTACCTTTTTTTAAAATTCGTAACGCAGACCGACACTGATGGAATTATCAAGTATAAATCCAACGTTTATTTCAAGTGATTCCAATGGATCATCTTCGAAACGCGGAATCGTGCCACGTTCATATTTCGGACCAACAAATCCAGCCAGACGATAACGCAAATCCAATACCACAGAATTAGACAGGTAATGTTCATAGCCCGCCATCAATGCCCCCATAAGCGATATTTTGGTTTCACTTGCCGAATTTGAAATGAAATAATCCCAATCTGTTGTAGCCTTGGGAAAGGCCAATCCAAGACCGCCACCAAGATAAAAACCACTTGCAAAATCATAGTATGCATTCGCCGTCACATACGGAGTTGACAATTTAAATGTGACACCGTTATCAGAATCACTAAATTGCGTCATGTATCCGCCTTCGATTTCACCACGAACATGTGGATTGAAATGCAAACCGGCAAATATGCCACCACCAAATACTGGTTCAAACACATAATCGTCATGATTTGAACCCGGGTCAGCAATTGCCGTTGACGGTGTTGCCTTGTATTTGTTTTTCCATGTTAAAAAGTCTGCGCCAAGACGGCCACCAACGTACCAATTTTTACGACCGGTGTTTTTCTTGCGTTCGGTGCTGGGTGTTTCTTCTGTGCTTGTTGGTTCAACCTCGATATATGGGTCTGCGCGATAGTCCGCACCAATTTCTGAATCACCCATTTGTCCTTCGCCATAAAGCGTGTCAGGATTGTGCGCTGTCACGTATACAATGCGGTATTTTTTCGGCTTGCACCCGCATTTGTTGCCCGAACTGTTTACACAGTCGCCCGCGACACTCATGCCTGTGGCAATTAATAGTGAACTTATTCCAACCAATAATTTTTTCATTTCTTCTCCCTAATTATTCATGGTGGCATTATATCATATTTTTGGGGCCTGTGCAAATAGCATTTCAAAACGATTGACCGCCGAAAAATTTTTTATTACACTGACATTCATGGAAGACAATACAATCATATCTTTTGCCAATGTGGGCGCGCGATACGACAATAATCCGGATATACTTACGGATGTGTCTTTTAATATAAGCGCTGGGTCGTTTTATTTCTTGTCGGGTGCATCGGGGGCGGGTAAGACAACGTTATTGCGGCTGATTTATCAACTGCATAAGCCTTGTCGCGGTATGATAAAACTGTTTGGACGCCCAACAAATGATATGACGCGTGATGAAATCGCGGCAATGCGGCATAATATGGCTATTGTGTTTCAAGAATATTCTTTGTTGTCGCATATGTCTGTGTTCGATAATATTGCGTTACCGCTGCGTGTGCGTGGCGTGGACGAGGCGAAAATAAAAAAACTGGTCACAAAAACGTTGGAATGGGTCGGACTTGGAAAATATGCAAATGCAAATCCAAAAACACTTAGTGGCGGTCAGCAACAGCGTGTGTCTGTGGCGCGTGCCATTATTGTTCAGCCTGCGATTATGTTGGCTGACGAGCCTACGGGGAATTTGGATGACGAAAATGCGTCGCGTTTGATGGAACTGTTTATACAGATGAATAAAATGTTCGGAACAACAATTATTCTGGCGACGCATAATTCAAAACTTATGGATACTTACAAGTTTCCTGTGATGCATGTCGAAAATCACAAGTTAAGTTTTATCGGTGGAAAAGTTGCACAAAAAAAGACGACAGAGGATTCAGGTAAAGATTATTTTGCCGAACTGTCTAAACAATTCAAAGATATCGGAAGTAAGTAGAAATGAAACGACCAATTGTTTTTTCAATATTTCGTGAACAGTCTGTCTTTATGACGGCCGTCATGGGGATTATGACATTCTTGGCCGTGATGGCGTTGGGTATTTCTATTGCAATTGGAACAGGTGTTGCACGTTGGAACCGTCAGTGGAATTTGTATACGACTATCCAGGTCACAGGAACGGATAATGCGGATGCTGTAAAAAAAATAATAAATGAAAATCGTGGCAAAATGGACGAAGTGCACGAACTAAGTAATGATGAAATGGCGCGTCTGATGCGGCCGTGGATTTCTGGCGGAAATGGTGTGTTGGAAAAATATCTGCCGAAAATGTACGAAATTAAATTCAAAAGTGAAACTGATATGAACGCGATTCGCGAATCGGTTGGCGTGCGTGGACGTTTTATAACACATAAAGATGCGTTAAGACCTTCGATTTCTGCGGGGTGGAAAATGATTGCGATTTTGTGTGTGGTGTTGGGGCTTATCATCGCAACGATTGGAATTTGTATTTCGTTTATTGCCCGGAATACGGCGGTCCTGCATAAACGTGAATTAGAGATATTAAACCAGGTTGGCGCAACAGATGCATTTGTTGCGCACCAAATGCAAATTATTGTCACAAAAATATGTGCTGTGGCATGCAGTGTTGGATTCGTTGCGGCATTGCCAATAATAGCGGCAATTATTGCGATTGCACATTCTGCACGTGTTGGATTGATGGCAGTAATTGGAATCTCGTGGGGTGGTTGGTTGGCTATTTGTTTCGTGCCAATCGCCATTATTTTGTTTGCTATATTTGTCACAAGACGAACAACATTGAAAATTTTAAATCAAGTCCAATGAAAATATTTCACCCATCTTTTGTGTTACTAGGATTGTTCGTTATTGGCGGAATCGCCTTTAAGTTGACAACACCAAATGATTGCGATTTTATATTACCTAATGATAGCATATTCGTTTTAACTGGGGATTTCCGACGGATACCATTTGCTATGCGACAAATTGAAAAATATCCTGATGCAGATTTATATATAATAGGTGCGGCACCAGACGCGGCATACAAGGATACAGACAGGGCGATTATTGAATCTGATTCTAAATCAACTTACCAAAATGCGACGGCAATAAAAAAAATAGCAACAAAGTCAGGGCTGGATAGAATTGTTGTAATAACAACCGAAGATCATATTCGACGCGCAAAGTATTTGGTGCAATCTGAATTACCGAAATCAACAGTTGTGGCATGTCCTGCGGCATTATCAGAAATGCCACCTGCACGCAGGTTGGAACGTTGGTTTATAGAATATTTAAAATATATAGTGACAAGGTGCGGAATCAAGGAAAGTCCAAAGTTCCTTGGGCGAAATTAAAAAGGTAGAAAATGTTAAAGACGGTATTGTTTAAGTTTGTTTTAGCAATTTATTTTATCGCGTGGTCGCCGTTCTTGTTGATTGGATTAGTATCTAAAAAGTTAACAAGTCGTTTTATTATATCTGATGCGCGTGGGGTGTTGTTTTTATTGCGCACGATTTGTGGGGTGCGTTATAAAATATTTTGTCCACCAACCGAAGAAAATGGCATTCCTGTTCAGCCAAATGACAATGTGCGCAATGATGGCAAGGCTATTATTGCATCCAAACATATGTCGATTATGGAGGTCGCAATATTGGTGACGAATATTCAAAATCCTTTTTTCATTTTGAAACGTGAATTGCTTTGGATTCCTGTGTATGGATGGGCTTTTTGGCGCATGGGAATGCAGCCAGTAAACCGCAATCGTGGCGCAACAAATATGAAAAAATTAACTCATGCGGTTGCGAATAAGATTATGAATGGTCAGACATTGATAATTTTCCCCGAAGGTACACGTGTGAAACCTGGACATCCTGTGCCTTTGAAACGTGGGTTAATGTTTTTGGCGCAAACACTGAAATTGCCGATTATTCCAGTTGGAACTGATACTGGGCTTTATTGGCCAAAGCGTGGACGTATTAACAGTGGTGTTGCAAAGATGTATTTTGAACCGGTCATTGCATCAACCGCATCATTGGATGACATTCGTGAAGCAATAAATCGCCACAGCGCATAGCTATATCAAAAACATTAATATAATACCAAGGCCGGCGATGATAATCGCGCCGATGGTTAATGGCCAAAAGAATTTTTTTACAATCATGTTTGCACGTTCTTGGAATCGCCATAACAGGTATCCGACAATTGCAAAGCGCCCTGTGCGGAATATTGCCGACAACCCCAGAAATAGGAACGCCGGAAATCCCATAAAACCTGCGCACATAGCCATTAATTTATATGGCACAGGTGTGACCGCCGTTAAAAATATTATAAATAGACCGTGTCTGATGAACAGGCTTTGCGCTAATTCAAATTTTGCCATGGTTGCAAAGTGTTCGATTATCCATACGCCAACCGAATCGAATACCCATAATCCAATACAATATGCGATGGTGCCCCCAACAATAGAGCCAAGTGTGGCCGCCAATACAACGGGGACGGCACGTTTTTTGTTTGCAATGATTGGTGGGGTCATAAAAACTTCGGGTGGAATGAACAAAAATATGGATTCACAAACTGTCAAAATAAAGACAATCCACGTGTATGCCTTGCTTTCGGCTTTTGACAATAAATATTCCGATATTTTCATGACGTTGTTTCCCAAAATGAAAAATTTTCTTGATTCTAATAGAATATCTTATAATTTACAATACAAATAAAATAATGGATACGTCAAATGATAAAAAAAGATTCTAATCGTAATGATCGTATTGCCGCCAAGGTGCAAACTATTGTCGCGGAAATTTTGCGAGATGAATATTCTGATGACCCTGTGTTGTCGGGGGTGTCGTTGGTGGGTTCGGTTGCGCGTGGTGGATTGCAGTTTGTACGTTTGTTCTTTTATTGTCGGACAGATGATGTAAAGACTGTGCAGAAACGGCTG
>CAMYXE010000041.1 GCA_947303165.1 uncultured Pseudomonadota bacterium
AAATTGCAAGTTTTTAAGTTATAATCACCATTATGAAGTTCCTGGACAAAGCAAAAATTTTTATAAAAGCAGGTGATGGTGGCAACGGCGCCGCTACGTTTCGTCGTGAGAAATACATAGAATTTGGTGGCCCCAATGGTGGTGACGGCGGTCGTGGCGGTGATGTGGTTTTTCGCGCAGTTCCAAATGTAAATACGCTTATTGATTATCGTTTCAAAATGCATTTTGCTGCGCAACGTGGTGAAAACGGTATGGGCAAAATGCGCACAGGTGCATCGGGCGAGACACTCGTTTTGCCGGTTCCGACAGGAACAGTAATTTTATCTGAAAATGAAGAAATAGAATATGCAGATTTAAACGTCGATGGTATGGAATATTTGGCGGCACGTGGTGGAAACGGTGGTTGGGGAAACTTGCATTTTAAAAGTCCAACAAATCGTGCCCCGCGCCAGGCAAATGACGGCCTGCCTGGTGAATCAAGAACGGTTGTGCTGCGTCTGAAACTTATCGCGGACATCGGTCTTGTGGGCTTCCCAAACGCCGGAAAATCAACATTATTATCGGCGGTGACATCTGCGCGGCCCAAAATTGCCAATTATCCATTTACGACATTAAATCCACAATTGGGTGTTATGTATGCGCATAATCGTGAATTTGTTATGGTTGACTTGCCGGGTTTAATCGAAGGCGCACATACTGGCGTCGGCCTGGGTGATCGTTTCTTGGGGCATGCCGAAAGAACGAAAATGATATTACATATTATTGATGGAACCGAACCCGATTGGGCGGCCCGATATAAAGCAATTAGGAGCGAGATGGACAGTTATGGTGGGGGGCTATTAACCAAACCAGAAATGGTTGTAATTAACAAAATCGATGCAATTAGCACAGATGAGTTAGATGAAAAAATGGCTGCGTTCAAAAAATCTTTTGGTCGTAAAAAGAAACCAGAAATTCTAACAATCAGTGCCGCGGGACACATAGGGATAGAGAATTTAATTGCGCATATTGAGAAAATGTTTTTGAACATATAAGGAAAGAAGAATATGTCGAAATGCGATATGATGCGAGCGCTTAGTATGGCGAGTGTTTATATTGATAGGCGCATAGATGATGGTTCCAGACTTGCGATAACTTTGCCACATGCGGCGCATATACTTATTGTGGCGGCATCAGCGGCTATAATCACACATCAAATAAAAAAGAATAACAAGGATTCCTTGGTTGACGTTGAAAAAGCATTTGTCCTTGGGTTATTACATGACATTGGACGTTATATAGTTGATGAAAATGAGGCACAGTATCCACACACTATTGCGGGCTATGACCATTGTATCAAATTACATGCGGCATCAGTAGCACCAATTTGTTTGACACATGCAATTTTGGATAAAGCCACAAAAGAAGAATACCCAAGATATACGCCTGAGCAGTTAGATTTTGCTAATGAAAAAATTTCAAAAATAGATCGGTCTTTTTATGATGATTTAATTATGTTGATTGATTTGCATTGTCGTGGTGACCAGATCTTTTCGATACAAGATAGACTGAATAAAAATAAAAGTTTTTACAATATTCAGTCAGATAACTACTCTAGCAAATACCTTGAATGTTGATATATATTCGGTGTGTCGTTTTGTGTCTGAACACAGAAATAGTATATTCAAACAACTCATACCATATTGCCATGGATGGTTGAGATATGTATGCGGCGATAAATCTGTTGCCGATGAATACATGGCATCTTTGCGAAATGCAAAAACACTAGAACAATGGCAATACTATTTGGAACAGCAGTTATAAATTGGTTAATTTTTCTTCTGCAATTTCACGTGCTTTTGGGTCGCCAACATGGAACCATTCGCCATCGTTGATAAAGAAACCTAAACGGTTTTCGCGTTGTAATCTATCAAATATGCCAATCAGCCAGTATTTACCTTCGGGTTCGTTGTCAAAAACGCGTGGGTGACAGATTAACACCCCTCCATATAAATACGGAACATGTTCATCGGGACTTGTTCTTCTTACTGGTCGGTTATTTACAACGGCATAATCACCGTTTGCCGATACGCCATATGCCTTGTCCAACGGCTGCAGCATCAACATCATATCAAATTGCGCTTCGTCCCATGCATTCATCATACTTTGTAGTAAATTTTTATTGGGCATATCAATCCACAAAGCGTCGCTGTTTATAACAAAAAAAGCTTCACGTTTCATCTTGGGTAATGCGTGTTTTATGCCACCACCAGTTTCTAATGCTTCTTCTTCATCTGAGAATATGAAATTTAAATCTGAGTGTTGTTTTTGCAGATGATCACGTATCATGTCACCTTTATAACACAAATTCACTATACAATCATTGATACCAACAGTTTTTATATGTTCTATATTATAATCGATAAGACATTTATTGGCAACAGTGACAAGCGGTTTAGGCTTGTCATTTGTCAAATCAAGCATGCGTTTTCCGCGACCAGCGGCAAGAATAAAGGCCTGATTAATTTTGTTTTGCATTGTTCCTTACTCCGTACAAATTTTGTTCGCTTTTGTGGTATTCATTATATCATAATACCCTTAAAATGGCAAAAAAATAATTATTTTGCTTTTTTACGCGATACCTGTTATTATCTGTTCAGTTTTTAACCCAAGGAGAAAAATATGGCAGTATCATTAAAAGGTACCAGAACAGAAAAAAATTTACTGATTGCATTTGCCGGTGAATCCCAGGCGCGCAATCGTTATTCATTCTTTGCATCCAAGGCCAAAGACGAAGGATACCAGGCAATTTCTAAAATCTTTTTAGAGACCGCGGAACAAGAACGCGAACACGCGTCCCGTTTATTTAAGTTCCTGGAAGGCGGTGCATTGGAAATAACCGCTTCTTTCTCAGCGGGCAAAATTGGCACGACGCTTGAAAACCTGCAAGCGGCGGCATATGGCGAACATGAAGAAAATACCGATATGTATCCAAAATTTGCACAAATTGCGGCCGAAGAGGGTTTTACTGCGATTGCAGAGGTTTTAAAGAATATCGGTTATGCCGAACGTTATCATGAATCGCGTTTCCGTGCATTGATTGATGCGATTGAAAACGGAACACTATTCAAACAGGATAAAATCGTTATGTGGCGTTGCACGAACTGTGGTATGTGGCATATCGGAACCGAGGCGCCAAAGGTTTGTCCGGCATGCCTGCACCCCCAGGGCTATTTCATCAGCGAAGGTACAATATCGCGTTGCGACACGAACGAAGGTTTCTGTGAATATGCAAAAATAGACGAGTAAAAATGCCTAGAAACGAACAAAAGCGTATAAGATTGCCTATGGTGGCATTTGCGGAAATGATTGCAGATAATGACGCAAAAGAATTGACCGAATTAAAACACATTGTTGACCAAGCCACAAAGGACGAAGAACAAATACGCAGATTGTTGAGGGAAATGCAAAACTCTATTACATATAGATAAAAATAAAAAAACGGCGCGTTTTGCGCCGTTTTTTTTATGTTATATTAGATACTTATTGCTATTCATTAAACTTGTGTTACAATTCGCACAGTATTATTACACAGGGTCGGTTATTATGCCAAGGTATTTTATTCAAGACGATGTGCAATATGATGTATTGAATTTGCCGTCGGGTTTTATTGTTAATAGCGATTTGGTTTTAAGTTGTATGGGACTTAGCGAATTGCCGGATTTAACTACGGTTGAGGTTAGGGGGAATCTGTATTTAGATCATAATAACTTAACATCATTAATTGGTGCGCCGGCCAAGATTGGACGCAGTTTGTTTGCAGATCATAATCGATTAAAAACATTACAGGGTTGTCCGCAGATTGTGCCTATGTTGTTTTCTGTTGATTATAATAACCTTGAAACACTAGAGCATGGCCCAATTCGCACAAAGGGTTATAATTGCCGGAATAATTTTTTACAGACGCTGCATCATATTGCACAAAATCAAATGATATGTTTGGATTGCCGTAACAACAGGTTAACCAGTTTGAAATATGCACCTTTTATGGTTAATACCGCAAAATATTCAGGCAACAAAATTCCGATTAAAAGCGCACTTGAATACGAAACATTGCTAGCTTTGTATCATGACGTATTGGAACGCGGGCTTATAAAAACATATTAATTTCTATTTTGCCTTTTCTAATTCTTCCAATATGTTATCAAGTTTCTGTAAAGAACTGTTTTGACAACCGCGACCGCGCCAAGACAAAATTTCTTCGCCACTTTTCTGATCTACTATTGAAACATTAAAACTCCACCACCAAAAACCATTGAATATGCACCATGGCATAAATAATTCATTTCTTTCGTTTACACGAACAACGTATTTCATATTTTTGGGTAATTCCAACGATTCTTTATCAGAATCATCGCCATAAACCTTGCGTAATCTATCGCCAAATACACCTGATTCCCCTGGGCCATCCATTGCATCCCAATCAGTTAAGAGAGTTGCTATGCCGTCATCACATCTCTCAGGATGCTCTGGACCAGAATAGACTGACCACTTCCAAGGTGCGGCCGGTGTGGTTGCACCATCAACATTATCCAACCGATAATACAGGTGACCACCACTGACACCGGCATCCGCCGCATTCGTTGGTGTCCAATTATTATACTGCGCGGACAATTGGGCCTGAACTGCGCTACCCGGGGCATAGCCGTTGACTTGCTGATCGGGCGCTATATCACTGCACCAAAACGTAATATACACATTGCCATTATTGTTATACACCCATTTAGACACCCCGGGTGACAATGAACTGGCCAGGCAATTCGAACCACCATCATAGTCTAAATAGTTTAAGCCACGCACACAATAAGTACTTGGGGTCTCATTCGCGTTCAGAGAATGCAGTGCAAGGGTTGTCTGAGCACTTGTCGGCAATAATGTCACGCTGTCGTTTATGCGCCACAGGGTGCCGTTTTCGTCCGGTTGACCATTTTCATTGATTTGGGTCATTTCGCTGTTCACTGCTTCTACAATCGCGCTGTTTAGTGTCCCGGCCTCAATCAACGAATTTGCACCAACTTGCAGGCTATATATAGCCTTTTCGTCCAATACACCATCCGTGCCCGTGCCGGTTATGGCAAAGCCCGTTGTTCCATTCAGCAGGTTTTGTTTATTATCAATACCGCTGTTGATTGCACCTGTTGTCGGGACACTGTTATCGGACGTATTGGTATAATTGCCCGATGCGTTTGGTGTGCCAAGTGTGGTTACGATATCACGGCTTAATACCTGACCGGCCTGGGAACCAAAGGTCATAAGTGTATCTGCACCCAACCCCGCAAAATTATCTTGCAGACCGGCCACCTGGGTATCAACATAGGTTGTTGATGTTAATTTAACATTCTCTGCACACGCAACGTACCTGTCCCAATAATCTTCATATCCGGTTATCACCTGTGTGGTGCCCTCTGGACATCTGGAGTCCAGACTTGTGCCCCTGAAAATGTTGCTCATAAACTTAACGTAATCTGGTGAATCATTTGCAACCAATCCCGCAAAAAAATCCCCCGGGATATATCCGGTAAGCTGATCGCACCCAGAAAACGTCGATTCAAATGCATAATCGGCCCCCACGGTCACATTCGCAAATAATCCCGATGGAAGTGACGCTAATCTTCCACAACCCTGGAACGTACCACTAAACATCGATTTGTCCGTCGTGGTTATACCGGCAAATAAATCCGATGGGATTGACCTTATCCCTGTATTAATGAATGTACCAGCAAACGCCCCGGACCCCCCCGTTGTAATATTTGCAAATAATCCCGATGGAATATCCGTTAAAGAGGAACACCCTCTGAACATATTATTAAACGCCTTATCCCTCACGGTTGTATAATTGCTAAACAATGTTCCGGCAATACTGGTCAGACTTGTGTCTCCGGCAAATGTCCCATTAAAAGTTGGTGCCTGACCCGAACCGCCCCCCAGGTATGGAAACATCGCCGACATATTCCCATTAACAGATGCAACATACCGGTTATCTTCAAAATAGATTGCCGATTTGTTTGAATACCCAATTGCGACACCACCGAATCGGATGGTATGGATTCCCGGGTCCCGATATGAACAAGTATAGTACGCGCCACCAATGTCCCCCCGTGTTATGGTTTTGCCGGAAACATCACCAGACTCACTAGATAATGTTCCGCCGTCACAATCAACATAAAATGTTCCAGCTGCCGTCATTTCAAATGCAAATTCGCCATTTGCGGCGATATTTTTTGTGTCAATGCTAAAATGCGCGGTTTGGCAATTTGTGCCATCATCATTCACATCAATTTCATCTGGCGAACATGCTGCATACGCGGAACCAACCGAAATAACGCCACAAACCACCGCAATCAAGAACTTTTTCACGATAACACCTCTCCTTTTTCTTAAAACTTTCATGTATATCATAGGAAAAAATGCGCCGCGGAATCAAGCACAAAAAAAAAAAAAAAAATAAGGATAAACAATGAATTACGCATATCGATATTTTTTGTATGCGCAAAAACCACCGAATTATCCCCCGAATCGCCATCCGAATCGTCATCCTGACCCCACTCGTCATCCCGGGCTTGATCCGGGATCTCTTCACACCGCCTGATACT
>CAMYXE010000042.1 GCA_947303165.1 uncultured Pseudomonadota bacterium
TCCGACGAAGATTAATAAAACAAATCCGGAGATGTCGCATAGTTGGTCTAGTGCGCCACATTGGAAATGTGGTATACGGGCAACCGTATCAAGGGTTCGAATCCCTTCATCTCCGCCACAAAAATAAAATGCCCCCGTGGGCATTTAATTTTTGTCGAATATGAAGTGTGGACAAAGCATTCGTAACGCAGTTGCCGGGTTCGAAACCAAGTAGATTTCACAAACGCAGTGTGGTGAAATCGTCACGGGTTGCGCGCAGGCATTTATGCCGAGCGAATCCCTTCATCGTTCATTTGTTTATCAAGACAACGAATTATATTAAAAAATCCCCAAGATTGTATCTTGGGGATAATGTTACATTACTTTAGACTTTTTATCTGTTGCCAAAAGACCTAATAATCCAGCTATTGCCATAAAAGCACCAGCATCAAGTGTGCGATTTGCGGTTGTTTCTGCCTTTTGTGCCGCAACTTGCGCGGCCTTTATTTCCGCCTCATGCCGTTGTTCATAACCCGGCATGGTATAACAATCACCAACGTTACGCCCTCTCTTCTTGAATTCGCCTTCCCACAACTTATTACAAGCCTCATCATAAGCCTTATCATAAGCTTTATCATAAGCCTTTTTATAGACAATATCATATAATAGTTTTTGTTGGCTCGTGCTTGCGGATAATGCGCCCACAATAAGAAGTGTCCACCATATCTTACGATAGTTACTATTTGATTCGTTACGTTCTTTCATAATAATCTCCCTTTGGTTATTACATGATAATATATAATACCAAAAACACACTTTGTCAAGTGTTGAATAAAAATTAACACACCAGATAAAATCTTAAAAAAACACCGCACGGTGTTTTTTTACTTTATGATAACTGCACCCTGACGAACGATGTTTATTTTGTCATCTTCCAATATAACAACCGTACTTGGTGAACCGCCCATTTTTTCATAGGCATTATCAATCATTATTACATTTGAAAACTGCGCGCGTATGGATTCGGGATCGCCAAGGACGGGTTGTCCGGAAATATTTGCCGATGTTGTTGCCAAACAATGCCCATCAATTACGCTACATAAATCTTGAAAAGGTTTATAATTTGGAACCCGTACGGCCCCAAAAGACATTGTTTGCGTATCCTTGACGGGGATCCCGATAGTAAGCGCACCCGGCCAATATTTCTTTGCCAAATCAAAGGCAGCCTTTGGGTATTCGACCATATATTTTTGTATATGATCCAAACAATCCGACATTATTATCAAATGCTTTTCGTGTGGTCGTTGCTTTATTTCGAACAGTGCATCAGCCCCGGTCTGTGTTGGTAATGCCCCCAATCCCCAAACCGTATCGGTTGGAAAAGCGATAACACCACCAGAACATAGGTGTTCATTCAATTTTTTTATAAAATCTTTATTCGTGATATCAATCATGGTGTATGATATTAGCACCATTATTTTATATGTGAATTAAATTTTACCGGTGCGGTAAATTATTTATATCAAATTCTAATTTTGCTAAATATGTTAATATATTTTCAAATT
This sequence comes from uncultured Pseudomonadota bacterium, assembly GCA_947303165.1. Taxonomy (GTDB): domain Bacteria; phylum Pseudomonadota; class Alphaproteobacteria; order Rs-D84; family Rs-D84; genus Enterousia. The sequence goes on from CAMYXE010000042.1 coordinate 1,545, forward strand.
CTGGAACAGATCCATAAACCCCAGTTCGTATATTTTCGTAATCTGATTTTAGTTTTGGAATACTGTATTCTGGCGGAATCAATTTTACACTTCCTGGTTTTGCTTCGTCATACTTTGCCCAGCCACGCGGATAAAACCGTAAATTGAATTCAGCAATATTTTTCAGGGTATCTATGTTTGTAAAAGCAACTTCTTTGATTTCTGTATGTGCAAGTTTAAATATATCATAATAGTGCCTTGAACAACGGGCAGGGGGCGGATTCGCACCCTCGGGCCGATGCGCCTCGCGATGTAAAAGCATCACCTTGTCCCAAAATGTTTTTGTTGCAGTTATAGTAGGGACAATAGGGTTTTTATCTTTAAATTCTGGTAATACATCTGATACAAACGATGTTATCGGGCGTTCTGTGTATGGATTCCACAGACCAATACAACCTATCTCTAATTTTATCGTCGGCAAAGAACAATTATATTCGCATACCCCAGGGTATGATATTTCCAACACATGGTCATCTGGGCCACGCGCGATAGAACAAATATCAGCCAATGCAGACGATATTGTATTTTTTAGAACAGATTGGATAAATTGACCGTCTCGTTCTTCTAGTTGTCTATTAAAAGCCCGTTGTTTGTTTTTTGATGTTTTATTTATTTCTTCTTTTGATTCCAATATAACATCTTGTCTAAGCACTAAGTCCACATCTGGTGAAATACGTTCTATTATATTATAGGCTTTTGATATAGAAACCCCACCATTTAATCTTAATATATCACGGAGTTCTGGATTCGCAAATATTTTACCAAGTGACCACGATATCCAAAAATCCCTTTCAACCACACACGGTGGTAAATTTAACTTGCCCGCAACATCAATAAAAACTGACTCCCGTTGTCTATCTGTTGCCAATGCTACGATATCCATTTTTTCTACCTTGTCTGGGGCATGAAATAACACAAATGCCAAAATGTCAAGAAATTTATGCAAATTTCGTGTATTTTATATGTATTAATTGATAAATTACATAGCTGAATATATGAATATAAGATATCTTAAATATTTGACAAACATAAAAAAATTACTACACTGATGACGATAGGTTATAAAAAATAAAGGGATTTGATATGCCATTAGTTATAGCGCTTGATACAGGTAGATGTTATTATACGTACCCAGCAGAATTCCAGGGACAAATAAATTTGTACAAAGAACACAGCGATGATTACGCGGAATCATTCGCGATTTTTAGAATTTTAGATGCCGTATATAATTATCAGGGATATTCTGTGAATGTCAAACCCATTTGGAACTGGGGCGTGGGCGAATTTGCATGTATTTATACCATAAAAAGCCCAATTATCGCGCAACCAATTGAAATCAAGACGGTTAAACGTCATCTGACACCGACAATTCCCATGACAGAAGATAACCTGAACAAACAAAAATGGGGCACAGAATATCAAATTAGCATAAAAGATCTTTATGAAGCAAATTTCATTGATAATGGGAAAGAGGTCATTGTATATCAGTGTCGCAGGTTTACAGACCCCGCCTACGAGGATTTTATGCAAAAATACCCAGGCACAAAAATATACAATATAGAAAAACAACGTAAGCAAAACCTGGTGGCACTGGCCGACAAGGTTTCGCCATATACTGTACACAAATAAAAAATCCTTGATTTTTCAAAAGAAATAGTCTAGGATACACTCCGCTGGATAATTCAGAACTGATTAAGCATCGGTGCATTTTGGTCCCGTTTGCGATAAGGTTTCTGTCAAATGTCCGGCACCATAAAAAACCAAAAGGATAAAAATATGGCAAGAGATGGGGCAAAACGTAATACCCGTAAACTCAAAATCGGCCGCCGCTTGGGTGTAAACCTGTGGGGCCAGGCAAAATCACCATTTAACAAACGTAAATATAAGCCGGGTCAGCATGGTCCAACTTCGCGTGGCGGTAATATGACCGATTACGCAAAGCAGATGCGTGCAAAACAGACCTTGAAAGGTTATTATGGCAATATTGGTGAAAAGAAGTTCCGTGCATATTATCTGGAAGCCAACAATATGAAGGGCGATACACCGGATAATTTGATTGGTTTGTTGGAACGCCGTTTGGACGCGGTTGTATATCGTGCAAAATTCGCACCAACTGTGTTTTCTTCACGTCAATTAATCAGTCACGGCCACGTTTATGTTAACGACAAACGCGTAAAAATTGCATCATACCAGGTCAAGCCAGGCGATGTTATTACCGTTGGTGAAAAGGCGAAACAAATGCCTTTGGTCGTGTTGGCTTTGGAATCGGGCGAACGCAATACACCGGATTATATCAATGTAGATAGTGCGAATTTCGTCGCAACATTTACACGTGTTCCGTCGTTTGCGGATGTTCCGTATCCGGTTCAAATGTCACCAGAATTGGTCGTTGAATTCTATTCACGTTAATACAAGAATAGGAAATTATATAAATCCGCCATGGTGGCGGATTTTTCTTTTATTCAATCCGAAAAAATAGTATAATGTCGGCATATAAAAAGGAGAAAGCAATGAAAGATAAAATGATTGGGTTCTTGGCGATAGTATTAGGTATCTGTGTGTTGACCGGATGGGCGGTAAATCGCCTTGCTGAACCACAAACAATATCCGTCGGCGGCGAATGCCTGACAACGGCACCAAAAGATAGAACTGCAATAACAATTCGGGTTACTGTTGTCGATAAAAGTGCGACAAAATCCATGCAAATAGCATCTGCTAAAATCGCAGAAATGAACGAATACCTTAAAACATTGGATGTTAAAGTACAAACCAGTGAATTCAATTCTTATGAAAAGAATGAATGGAATCGTGTAACACAAAAATCTGAATATATTGGTATTGAAACAAATATTGCTGTTGACGTTTCTGCAACCAAAATTGAAACAATAGAAAACGTATTAAACAAGTTCGCGGGTCAACCAGATGTTTTTGTTTCTAATTTACGCATGTTTACATCCGCCGAAACATTAAAACCAGTGATGGAATCATGCCTTGAAGACGCGGTCAAAAATGCACGCGAACGCGCCGAAGCATTGGCTGCGGGTGCAAAACGCCATGTAGGCAAATTATTAGCAGTATCTTATTCAAACGGCGGATCGTATGATATTCGGCCAACTGCTAATTTTCGTTTAGCCAAAGCGGAAATGGCAATGGATACAGGAGCTGGTTATGCAGGTGGTGCTATTACCAATAAAGATACCGAAGTTTCGGTTAATGTATCGGCTATCTTTGAAATTAAGTAATGCAAGAATTTATTAACGATTTTATAGAATATATTGTAAAAACGCGCAATTATTCGCAAAATACAGCCGACGCGTATCGGAATGATCTGGACGATTTTTGCAAATTTTATGCGCGTTTTACGGACAATGAATTATCGCTTGCAGACTTTGCACACGCAGATACATTGACTTTTCGTTCTTGGCTTGCAGATCGTCAGAAACGGGGTTTGACATTCAAATCTACGGCACGCGCATTGTCTGCTTTACGCGGTTTTTACAAGCACTTGGCAAAACATCACTCAATACAAAACAACGCAATTGGATTGGTGTCCACACCAAAAATACCAAAAAAATTATCCAAGGCCATCGACGCGTCAGATGTTGCCGATATGCAAGGCGCGATCAAAGAATTAGATGCAGACGAACCATGGATTGCTGCACGCGATTGGGCCTTGGTAACACTGCTTTTCGGGTGTGGCCTGCGTATTTCCGAGGCTCTAAACCTTACCAATTCGGACATTAAGGGCGCCCCAACAACCCTGCGCATTTTGGGCAAGGGCGGTAAAGAGCGTGTTGTACCTGTATTACCCGCGGTATATAGAGCCATCGACAAATATATTACCATACGCCCAACCGGACATGCACCATCAGATAAATTGTTCCGCAGTGTTCGCGGGCTTCCTATGTCACCCCGAATGGCAGAAAAGGTTATTGAAAAATTGCGTTATTATTTGCAATTACCAGACTATGTGACACCGCACGCGTTGCGGCACACATTTGCGACAGCATTATTATCAGATGGCGCGGATTTGCGCAGTTTACAAGAGCTATTGGGGCACTCTTCCTTGTCGACAACCCAACTTTATACCAAGGTAAATACGGCCGAAATAATGAACATAAATGAACACTGCCACCCTCGGGCCATGGACGAATAGTAAAAAAATCATTAATAACTGTAAAAAATTGCTTGAATTTTTAGGGAAATTAGACTATATTTAGCCCCAGCGAACAAGAGGATATTTTATGAACTACCCATATATGCCTAAATCCACTGCTTTGTGGTTGATAGAAAACACATCCCTTACATTTGAACAAATTGCTGAATTCTGCGGTCTGCATGAATTGGAAGTCAAAAATATAGCAGATGCGGAAACCCAAAAAATGCAAGGGCTTGATCCAATTTTAAATGGTCAGCTTACACGCGAAGATATTAAAAATTGCGAAGCTGATCCAAATGCGCGCTTAACATTGCTGGACAGCATTGTCCAAGCGCAAAATGCACAAAACGAAAAGGGTATTGGCTATACACCGAAATTGCATCGCCAGAACCGCCTGGGTGGCATATTGTGGATTTTGAAAAATTGTCCAGAATTATCAGACGGACAAATAGCACGTTTGATGCGTAGCACAAATCCAACTGTCGCATCTGTTCGTAATAAAACACACAAATCTTATGCGGACATTCAAATACAAAGCCCGATTGTATTGGGGTTGTTATCTGAATCCGCATTGCACGATGCTGTTGCAAAGGCAAACAAAGGCAAAAAATAATAAAAAACCAAATTAAATTAAGGGTTTTTAATGTCTAAAAAAATAGATGAAGCAACAAGATTATTGGTCGATTCTCTACCAGAAAACTTACAAAAACTCGCCGCATCTTCAATGGAGAACGGCTATTTGTCTCAAGTAGACTTTAATGCCGCGGCTGATGCTGATGAAATTCCAGAAGATGACC
>CAMYXE010000043.1 GCA_947303165.1 uncultured Pseudomonadota bacterium
GCCGAATTGGCGGATAAATTGAAATAATATAAAATCATTCGCCGATATTAACCGTATCATCGTATACTGAATACGTCATGTTATTGTATTGTATTTTTAATTTACGCGTTGTGCCGGAATTCATAGGAACATCGGCGGTTGTCATATTACCATAGAATGTATCATTCCCAATTTTTATATGTAATGACGGTGTGGTTTTCTTGGTCGCACACATATATATGGACGCGTCACCAATGTGTAATATATGCCCGCATTGATTTGCGTTCCACATACCGGCGGGTGAATATGTGCCCGTCGGACAGGCGGTTATACCCTGGGGCGTGGTTTCATTAAATGTATATGTCCCACCGGGACAGTAACTGTTTGCCGGACAGATAACACAACCATCATTATTCGCCGGAACATAATACCCCGGGGTGCAATTATATGTATTTCGGTCATATACCGCCCCCCATGTTTCTGGCGTGTTATTTGCACAAATGCCAGATGTGGCGCCCGTAATAGAATTTACCAACAAACCTTGAAAATTATTTGGATTAAAATCAAACGTTCCGCCGACACATGTTGCGCCAACTGGACACGTAATACACCCCAATGTATTTGCCGGCAAAAAATACCCAGAATTACATGTATATGTATTAACATCATACACAGCCTGATAACGTGTCACACCACAGGTCATATTTGCAAAAGATTTTTGCGATATAAATATTAATAATAAAAATACGACCGTTCGTTTTATCATTACTGAATAGCCGGCCCCGCAATAAATTCACCCGTTCCCGCGTTATAAAAAAATGTGCCACTAACTTTGTCATACATACAGGGCGTGCCATCTGAATCCAAAACGGGGGACCCGTTAAAAATCAATATGTTATTATCATCATATATCTTGACATAAGACCATTTTGATCGACCGTCGTTATAAGACCCCGATGGATTATTGCTACGCCCTATATACATGCTGGCGTTCGCCATATAATCTATTTGATCAGAAATAACAGAACGTAGTACACCATTAACATATACACCTGTTTTATTTATTTTATAATCATAAAAAACGTTTACAGCTACTCCTAGAACTGATGCTACTGTGTTTGCAGTACCGCCACCCCATGAAGAATATCCGCCACTACCAGCTATACCAAATTGATATCCATCCCCACCCCACACGGGGGACATAGTTGTTCCCATTCCAAAAAATAATTTACCCCAACCAAATGCGGACATCCTAAATTCTACGGAATAATTATAATTCTGCGGTATTATCCCCGTATCAATATATTGCGTTCCGGTGGATTCGATATATTCAATCGGTGTGTATGGTGCCCATTCACGAAAAGTATAACCATATTTTGCCGGTGGGGTTGGTGGTGTAATATCGTCGCCGGGACTGCAGGTTGTTTGTGTATATGTTTCGCCGTCCACAATCCAATTAACGGTTATCGCCCGCGCGGTGGCACATGCAAATAATGCACATAACACGATTAAAGTTTTCCGCATATTCTCTCCTTTTTATCGTATAACGCCCACGGCGAAATAGAAAAAACCACCAGAAAATTTCAGGTGGTTGGAGGTTAACGACAATCTATCAGAATTGTGTGCCTATTCCAATATGCCGTGCATATCACTATTACGCACCCTCCAACCAAAATGTTGGAGATTTCCACCCACTTTTTATGGGCGCTGATAGTCGGGTCGTTACACCCCATCGGCAAAACACTTGCCGACATATAAATCCTAGCAAAATACGAAAATAAAAAGCAACAGAATTTTTGCGAATTGTTTTGTTGCAACGATATAAAAAATAAAAAGTTGCACCCGTCTGTAATGTTTGATACCATAGGCATATGAAATAAATTACTTAGAGGAATAAAATGGCAATAAAGGTTCGTGATTTTGAAGTCCGGCTTACGCGTAACAAAGAAGAACGTCGCATGGTGCGTCGCTTGCGCTATGATGTGTTTGTAACCGAAGAGGGCGCATCCGCCACACAGGAACAACATGAATTACGCGAAGAATACGATGAATTTGATAAATTTGCGGAATATATGGCGGTGTTTCATGGTAACCAAATTGTCGGTGCCTATCGTATAATCGATAAAAAAAGTGCCGATAAAATGGGTGGCTTTTATACCGAAACAGAATTTAATATTTCCAAGATTAAAAAGGCGTCTGATAATATCGCCGAAATGTCGCGTGCGTGTGTTGCCAAAGAGTATCGTGAAAATGCGTTGGTTATGCGTATGCTGTGGGCAGGGTTAAGTGAATATGTATTGCGTCGTCGTATCGCGGTTCTGTTCGGTGTTGCGTCTTGGACGGGGCAAAAGCCCGTAGAATCGGCCCAGGCAATATCTTATTTGTATTATAATAATTTGTCGCCGGCACGTTTGCGTGCACGTGTGATATCTGAAAATTTTGCCGATGGTGTTGATACACACATGTCAAGAATGAATATTTTACCACGCGCATTCGTAGATGAAGAAATGGCAAAAAAACAAATGACCCCACTTATCAAGGGATACTTGCGTATGGGGGCCACGTTCGGTCAGGGTGTCTTTATTGATAAGCCATTTAATACATACGACGTGTTCGTTATGTTGCAAACCAAAAATATGGATGCGGCGTATCAGAAACATTTCTATGGTCGTGAAAACGCATTGGAACATTTGGATGTTAAACCACGTCCTATGCGCACGTTGGGTAAAATAATGTTGATGCCAATTACTGGTTCATTAAATATGCTTGGCGCGTTCTTTGAATTTTTGTTACGTGAAGATGCGGCTGATGCGGAATTTATCGATGAATCACCAGACCAGCCCGAGGAATAGTTTGATATGGCCAAGGTAAGAAAACAAAATCTTTTTAATACAATTACTGGAACACTGCGTTTTGTGGCATTCTGGATAATGGTTGTTGTTCAGGTGCCAATAATATTCTTGTTGCCAGGGCGCAGCAAAATATCGGTGAAATACATGGCTGTGTTCATGAAGATTTTGTTGATATTGGCCAGTATCAAGATTGTAAAGCATGGAAAAATGTCTGATAAACGGCCTTTGTTGGTTGCGGGAAATCATATATCTGTGTTTGAAATCGCGACTTTCCCTGTTATGTTCGGGGGCAGTTTTATTTCAAAAAATGATGTTCGCAATTGGCCTTTGGTTGGATGGATTGCAAACAAATTCGGTGTTGTGTTTATTGATAGGCGCCCATCTCATGCGGCCGAAGTATTGAATCAGGTTCAACGGGAAATTTCCACGATATCATATCCATTGTATATCTTTCCCGAAGGGACAACAACAAATGGTTCGTATGTAAAAGAATTTAAAAGCCCATTATTTAATGTTGCCGAAGGTTCAGATGTCACGGTGCAACCTGTGGTTATTCGGTACTGTCATCATGATGGCACACCAATTTCTGATGAAGATTTGGCCGAACACTATGCGTATTTTGATAACGCAAAACAGACCCAAGGTCCAATGTGTTCGCGTGAACGCAGTGCGTTTGGACAAATCTTTCATATAATGGTTTTGGGTGGATTCCGTGTTGATGTATATATGTTGCCGCCACCGCCTTTGGCGGGCATGGATAGAAAACAAATCGCATTAGAAATGCATAAAATAATTTCGGAAAAATATACAGAAACCAAGGAATTTAAAAATGAAAATAGAAAACTTATGTGTAAAGAGATTAGTGGGTGATGTGTCTGGGGCAACGACACATGGACATAAAATCGCAATCAAAGGCGGTTACGTTTATCAAACTTATCAGGGTGGATATACTTTGACCCCTTTGGGTTGGCGGGTCATTCACAACATAGAAAATATCATTCGTAATGAAATGAATGCTATCGATGGTCAGGAGTTATTGTTGCCTGTGGTATGCAGTGCAAACTTATGGCGTGAAACTGGTCGTTATGATTCAATGGATAATATTGCAAAGTTCAAAGGGCGTTCTGGCGCAGACTATGTAATATGCCCAACGCATGAAGAAGTCATAACAGATTATGCGCGTTCTGTTTTGACATCATATCGTCAATTGCCATTTATGCTGTATCAAATCCAAACAAAGTTTCGTGATGAATTGCGTGTGCGTGCAGGGCTGTTGCGAACACGTGAATTTATTATGAAAGATGCATATTCTTTCCATGAAACCCAAGAAGATTTGGATAAATATTATAAACGTTGTTTCGATGCATATTACCGATTGTTCAGACGTTGCGGGTTGAAAAACTTTACCGATGTTTTGGCATCGTCTGGTGATATGGGCGGAAAGTATACCCATGAATTTCAACTGATTCACGAAATGGGCGAAGACACATTGTATATCTGTGATTGTGGTTTTCGTGCAAACAAGGAAGTCGTTGATGAAAACAATACAGTATGTCCACAATGCGGTAAAGCACTGAACAAAGTTCGTGGAATTGAAATAGGACAAGTGTTTCAATTGGGCAGGTTCTATACGGAATCAATGCATATGACTTATACCGATGCAAATGGCAACGAAAATACACCTATTATGGGGTGCTATGGTATTGGTGTCACACGTGTAATGGCCGCAATATTAGAAGAGAGTTCTGATGATTATGGACCCGTGTGGAATATGGAAACCGCGCCTTTTGCAGTGCATGTTATAGGGCTTAATGGTAAAGATGCGAACGTTATGACATTGGCGCAACAAATTCATGATACGTTAATCGTGAATGGTATTGAAACAATTTTAGATAATCGTGACATCAGGGCAGGGGAAAAATTTGCGGATGCTGATTTAATTGCCGCGCCAATTCGTTTGATTGTATCGGAAAATAATTTGACCAGGAATGTGATAGAAGTTAAATATCGTATCAATGATTTTGATACATCAGATATACCAAAAGAAGTTGCTATTTCAGATTTAGTTTCCTTTATCACAGGTGCAATACGAATACTTTCGCATAAATAGGAAATGGGGCCGATGCCCCATTTTTTTATAACACTTGTTTTATGCTTTTTTAAAGTGTATGATATGTGTCGTAAATAACAAAGGTGATATAAAATGAAGACAGCAATTACACCAACCAGAGCAGAAAATTTCAGTGAATGGTATCAAAATTTAATTGTCGCGGCCGATTTAGCAGAAAATGCCCCCGTGCGTGGTTGTATGACAATAAAGCCTTATGGATGGGCAATATGGGAATTAATGCGCGACCAAATGGATAAACGTATCAAAGCGGCCGGTGTGCTTAATGCGAATTTTCCGTTACTTATTCCAATCGAATTTTTTAATAAGGAAGCAGAACATGTTGCGGGCTTCGCAAAAGAGGCCGCAGTTGTTACGCATTATCGTTTGAAAATGATAGATGGTAAATTACAACCCGATCCAGAATCTAAATTGACCGAACCGTACATTATCCGTCCAACCTCAGAGACAATTATCGGTGAAGCAATGGCCCGTTGGGTGCAATCTTATCGTGATTTGCCATTGAAATTAAATCAGTGGGTTAACGTTATGCGTTGGGAAATGCGCCCACGTATGTTTTTGCGTACGTCTGAATTTAATTGGCAAGAAGGACATAATGTTTTTGCAACGCATGAAGATGCCAACGAAGATGCGCGTAAAATGCACAAGGTTTATGGGGACTATATGCGCGATGTTTTGGCAATTCCATGTATTATGGGTGAAAAGACCCCCGAAGAGAGATTTGCCGGCGCAGATCATACATACACAGTGGAACAAATTATGCAAGATGGCAAGGCACTGCAGGCTGGGACGTCGCACGATTTAGGACAACATTTTGCAAAATCATTTAATATTCAATATTTGGGAACAGATGGAAAATTGGCTTATGCATGGACAACCAGTTGGGGAACATCAACACGTATGATGGGTGGTTTGTTTATGACACACAGTGATGATGATGGGCTTGTGTTGCCCCCAGCCGTCGCACCGCATCAGGTTGTGATTATCCCAATCTTGCGTGATGAAGATAATGCAGATGCGATGGATGGGTTTACTGCGAATTTGGAAAAACAATTAAATGATCGCGGAATTCGTGTGTTAACAGATAAATCTGATATGCGCGCACCCGATAAAATGTGGAAGTGGATTAAACGTGGTGTGCCATTGCGTGTAGAGGTTGGTGCACGTGAAATGGAAACAGGAACGGTCACAATAACTCGCCGTGATTTGGGCAAATCTTCACGCGAAATGGCATCTGTTGCGGATTTTGGTGATTTAGTTGCAGCGAAGTTGGATGCAATGCAACGTGATATGTATATTGCAGCCGCAGAACGCAACAAAGATATGATACATGATGTCGCGAATTTGGATGAATTGGAATCTGCCTTGGCGGATGGCAAGGTCGGATTCTTCCGTATCAAATATAGTGAAACACAAAATGAAAAGTTTGATACGTTGATGGAAAAGTACAAAATATCGCGCCGTTGTTTGGATGACAGTGACTCAAGTTTCGTATTTGTGGCCAAGTCTTATTAGAGGCTAGTAAAAACGGATGCAAATGCATCCGTTTTTAATTTTTGAAGAATC
>CAMYXE010000044.1 GCA_947303165.1 uncultured Pseudomonadota bacterium
GGTGGCGCACCATATTGAAATGCGGTGTACAATGCACTGAAATTCTTTTCAACTGCCTCGATTGGATAGCCGGCAATATCAAAACATTTCTTCATAACATCTGGGTTATAGTTTCTCAGGCCACCACTGCACATTTCTATACCATTCATAACCATATCAAATTGCGCCGCCTTAATTGTGAACGGATCACGTGTTGACAGTTCTTCCAAAGTCGCCAACGGATACGAGAACGGATTATGCGTAAATGCCGGCGCTCCACCACGTTCTTCATCGGGTTCAAAGAATGGGAATTCATCAACCCAACATAATGCAAAATCATTTGGATTTATTAATCCCAAATCTGCACCAAGTTTATTACGCAATTTGCCCGCCGCCTTGGCCGCCACATCAACATTATCACACACAAAGAACAATGATGAATTATCACCCGCAATTTCATGCAACTTTGCAATACGGTCTGCATCCAATTTCTTGGCAACTGGACCTTTGGGTTCATCAGCAAATACAATATAAGCCAACCCCCCAAGCCCCAATTCTTTTACCGCATATTCACTAAGTTTATCAAACCATGAACGCGGCTTGTCTGCGCTATTTGGTGCCGGAATCGCACGAACAACCGCACCATTTTCAATTGCACTTGCAAAGATTCCAAATTCTGACCCACGGAATACATCTGTCACATCGCTAATCAGAATCGGATTACGCAAATCTGGTTTATCTGAACCATATTTCAACATTGCATCATCAAATGGAATATGTGGAATATCCGGATATACATTCGCATTTGGTGCAAAAGCCCGTATCAATTCTGGAATAACAATTTCACCAACTGCCTGAATATCTGGTAAATCAACAAAAGACATTTCGACATCCAATTGATAAAATTCTAGCAACCTATCAGACCGCAAATCTTCGTCACGAAAACATGGCGCAATTTGGAAATAGCGATCAAATCCAGATACCTGCAATAATTGCTTGAACATCTGGGGTGCCTGGGGCAACGCATAGAATTTTCCATGATTCAAACGCGACGGCACCAAGAAACAACGTGCACCTTCGGGTGAATCAGCAGTGAGCAACGGCGTTTGGAATTCTGAAAAACCCAAATCCCACATTTTATCACGCAACCATTTTATCATTTTATTCCGCATCAAAATATTGTGGTGCAATTTTTCACGACGCAAATCCAAGAAACGATATTTATAACGTAATTCTTCGCTGGTATCATCATCACCGAATACCTGGAACGGCAAGACTTCGGAATTAGTAAGGACATTCCATTTTTCTGCCTGGATTTCAATTTCACCTGTTGGAATTTTTTCATTTTTCTGACTCTCGTCACGCGCAACAACTTTACCAGTAATTTGAATTACTGATTCTGGACGTATACGTTCCAATTCCTCATTTCCACCGTCAAACACAATCTGGGTAATTCCATAATTATCGCGCAGGTCAACAAACAATAACGACCCATGGTCACGTTTACGATGCACCCAACCCGACAAGGTCACTGTTTCGCCAACATTTTTCGCATTCAGTTCCCCACAGGTGTGCGTTCTGTATTTTGATTTTAGTGATAACATTTTTACACCCTTTTTATTTTGGGCGCGAAAAACACAGTAATTTCGGCACCCATTGGTTAAACATATTTCGGGGCGCATAAATTTGGCTATGCGCGGTGCCACCCGAATTTATCACTTTTTGATTCTGGCCTGGCGATTCCGTGGTTGTTGGTCACATCAACACCCCCAAACCATTACGTATGGGCATATTCTATACAGATTTTTTCCAATATGCAAGTCTTTTACATTCCTCTTTCGTTTGGAACATGCATCTGGGCTGACTGGCCACCTCGCAGCCTCTGGCCCAATATGTTGATTAAATCAACTGGAATAACCCCGTTATCCGCCAACCGATTCAAATCTCTTACTATCCATTCATCAAAGAAATCGTAATCATCTTGTCCTGAACAGAAATGTTCTTTATAATACGCCATCACTTCAATCAAAAGACCGGCACGTTTTTCTGGTGGCAACAGTTTCAGAATCTCCGCTGCGAAAAAGACATCATGCGTCCATGTAAAGACACCGATTAATGCTTTGACCGGTGGATACTTCCCGCCCTGAATACTTGCCAAAGAATCCCTATTCTTTTCGCGCTGTCTTGGCGGCATGGCCATTATAATTTTTTCAAGTTCATCCGATATCGGATATTTGGGTTCTTGTTTCTTGACCTCTTTCTGAACATTTCCCAATGCATCATTTGTCATACTTGTGCCAAGTTCTGCACCCTGTTGCTTATATTTTTCTATCTTGTCCAATCTTTTAACATCCTCACACGCCTCGGCAACCCTAGTCCGCAATTCATTGCTTGAACGGAGTATCATGGATATATCACAATTTTTAATCCCCTTTTTCCTAATGATATCTGGCAAATCTTTCAAAGATTCGTCTGTCACCCAGCGCAGATCATACAAACATAACTCTTCTATTGGTGCCTTGGTATCACGCAATGCGTCCATAAACAACTTCATACCATTATCTGTCACATCACCATGAAAAAGGGTAATACCACGTGCCTTCGTCGATTCACGCAAAGCCTCGGCAATTTCTTCAACCAATATATCAGTAAAGGCGTCTTGTGGCATTTTATCAAATTTATAGTGCCATGATTCTTGCCCTTCTTCCCAAACGGGCATTCCCTTGCTTAATACATATACTATATCTAACGCATCCGCGACCGCATCATATGGGATATTCGCAGCATGCAATCTATCAAGAAATTTATTAAAATCCATCTTCAACCCCCTTGGCATCTATCAGGGTCATTGTATCACAAATTACACAATATAACAATTTCTTTATCGCACACGACCAACATAATAAATACGAACTATCATATCATCAAACGGTATGGTTCCTGATGGTTCCGGCAAAATTTCCCTAAATGGATTTTTATATTTTTCATCCGCGATTATTTCTTTATTTACAGTTGTTATAACAAATGTATCAATTACACCCAAATCATATGCCGCCTTTAGGAATGTCGGTCCACCGACCAAGACCGCATTTGGGAAATCATAACCCAACTGCCACAACGACATATTTCCACTAGATTTTGCCACATAAAAATTTCTATTTTTATCCATACGCACATTTTCTGGCAATAAATCAAATGTACGTCGCGAACACACATAATCCGCACCATAAGCAAAGGTTAACAATTTGAATAATTTTTTATCCAACGATGGTGTCCATGACATATCATCATCTGGCCCATGCGCCAAATATCCATTCAAAGATTCAACAAACACTGCCTTCATAACCCAATAACTACCATTTAAATAAAAAACGTGCAAGACTTTTGCACGAACATGAATCCTGGTGCCCTAAGCAAGAATCGGACTTGCGACTCGTCCTTACCAAGGACGTGTTTTACCACTAGACTATTAGGGCAACTCATAAAGTCACGGGCAAATTATACGGACATTACCACAAAAATCAAGAAAAAATAGAATTACCCTATTTTTCCACCTTGATGCGCCAAGACACATCCTCGTTGTGTTTTGATGATGGTGGCAACGATATACCACCAAACGGCATTTGTGCAACCAAAACCCAACTTTCTGGCAAATCGAACATATTTTGAACGGTTTTATCTATTATTGGATTATAATGTTGCAAATTAGCCCCAATACCGACGGTTGCAAATGCGGTCCATATTGCAAATTGCAACATACCATTTGATTGCATTATCCAATCATGAAATTTATCGGAATACAATGGGTATTGCCGCTGAGTTTCTGTCACAATAGCCGTATCATAGAAATAAAGTATTGTCCCATATCCATCGATAAACGAATCCGCCCTATCACGAGAAAACCGTCCATTTGATGCTGTAACCATTTTGTCATAAATTGCGTTCCACAAATCATCGTTCTTATGTCCCAAAACTACCACAACCCTTTGGCTTTGCATACCAAACGCATCGGGAACATATTTCACGCAATCACGCACGATTTCAACAATCTTATCGTCAAAAATTGGAATATTTTTGTTCAAATTATAAACAGAACGGCGCGCCTGTATCATATTTATAAAATCCATATTTCCCCCCTATTCCAATAATACTTTACAAGAAAACTTAAAATATATAAATCGGTTTATATTCCAAAAAAGCTGTATACGCCGCAAACCAACGTATACAGCTAATCATAACATAATTAATAAGTCTTTTATTTAATGTTTTCCTGTATCCATTTTTCTACTTCTTCACGGGAAACACCAACATTTGAACCATATAGTGCCAACCCAGGTTTGATATCCGCATCTTTTAACATATTTTTAACATCTTCGACACTTTCCCCAAGGTGCGAGCCCTCGTGCGTCACAAAAGGCATAATAATTTTACCATCAAAATTATACCGTTCCAAAAATGTAAACACCGCCATAGGATATGTTCCCCACCAAACTGGCCCACCAATAAAAATCACATCATATTCAGATAAATCACCAGCTGGCAATTTTTTAAGTGTCGGCCGGACATCTTTATTTTTTTCTTCCTTGGCCAAATCTGTACATTCGTTATAATTATCAGGGTATGGTTTTGATGTTTCTATTTTGAACATATCTGCCCCTGTAATATCACGAATATATTCTGCGACAACTTCGGTATTACCTTTGACCAGATTAACAATTCCTCCACCGAACCAATTTTGACCAGTATGTGAAAAATACGCAACCAATGCTTTCATATTTCCCTTCCTTTGTTAGAATTAACACACGACATATTATATATTGAACAACCATAAACCCAAAGCAAAAAATCATTCAATTATAAAACTTCGTGGATAATAATCGCTATAGAACCGACCGTCTGTGGCGGTAAATTTCAAAACACAATAATTTGGGTCTGTGACACCGCCTGGATAATATTCTGTATCACCATCACGCCAAATCATTTCCTTGGTGGCGGCATCCGTTAATACTTCCATTGTTCCACGCAACATTACGGCCTTAAAACCCGCTGAATCACAGAAATAAATACTGGCCTTGGGATTCGCCTTGTACTGTGCAACGCGTAAAGAAAACGTGTTGGTTGTAAAATAAAACACTTTTATACCTTCACGAACACGTGGCGACAACATAGCCTTGGTGCACGGAAATCCGTCTTCATCAACCGATGAAATAAAAGTGACTGGCAAAGTATCCGCCATCTTGGCAACAAATTCTTTAACACCAACCAATGACGGATTTTCTGGCAAATTATCTGTAATCGTTATTTCCTTGCGCCAACGTTTCAAATGCGGAAAATACATTTTCATCTGACCAATATATTCTTCCTTGGTAATTGGTTGAGCCAGACCTTGGTTGACATTATCAACAAACTGCGCACAATGCTCTATCATCTCGTCCATCGTATATTTTTGGACGAATTCCCCACTTTTATAACAATAGATACAATAATCTGAATTTTTTGTTCCGTCTTTATTTGTACCAAACACAGACTCATCTTTCATTGGCATACCGCAACTTTGACATATATGTAACATATAAACACCTCTTCCACTATGGGCATATTATAAACCATTAGAATAATAAACACTATCGAAATATATTTTAGAATCTAAAACACGATTGAACTTATCGTTAATTTTTGATATACTATTTGGCATGAATCGCCAGGAATCTGCCTTGCCTGATGAATTAGCAAATAGGGCAGCTGATCGTTTGTCTAAAATAATGAGTGGTGGTCCAGAAACGTTGAACATGCGACAAGCCTGGGATATGGGCAGTGCACAAGTAAAAGATAACGCATCAAATAGAATCTATACTTTTGCAACAGTTATAACAAACGACAAAAAAGAAGCCTATCAGAAGGCGGCACAGGAAATGAAAAAAATACACCCAGATGCACAAAGTATTTCCTGTACAGGTAATTGTAATCCAATAGCTACCATTGACATCGTAATATGTACAGATTCATTAACAAAAAATCGTGAAGAATTTGTATTTACATCTATATGTGGAAAAAAGCAAGACCTAAGTGACCCTTATACTGGTTCATATTTTAGG
>CAMYXE010000045.1 GCA_947303165.1 uncultured Pseudomonadota bacterium
GAACATTATGGCATTTCCGTTGCACTTGGTGGCGCTGAGGTTTCAATGTATGAATTAGCTGATATTTATGCTACAATGGCTAATCTTGGTACACGCAGGCAAATCAAAACATTACTAGACATACCAGATAAACAAATAACAACCATACTTTCACCAGAAGCATTTTTTCTGACCCTTGATATGTTATCCCATCAACCAAATCCAACAAAAAAAATTCCTTTTACGCGTGATAATACCCCTAACCTACACCATTATTGGAAAACGGGGACTTCTTCGTCATATCGTGATGCATGGACGGCCGGAATTTTTGGTGATTTTGTTTTAATTGTATGGGTTGGTAATTTTGACGGCACACCAAACAATGTTTTTAGCGGGGCACGCACGGCGGCACCAATATATTTTGCAATGGCATCCAGCGTTATTGACCATTACAACCATATTGGGCAGCCACCTCAAGATAATAATTTTCTTAAGCCAGAATTGAATATCATCAGTGTCGACATGTGCACAATTGGTGGTGGAATTGCAGGTGCATATTGTCCACAACGCGAAGCCTCCTATTTTATTCCAGGCAAATCCCCGATTACTCGTAATAGTGTGCATCGCATGATACCAATTGATAATAAGACGGGTCTGCGCGCATGCAAATCTGATTCCAAAAACACACATAATGCAGTATATGAATTCTGGGACTCTGAATACCTGGATATGTTTAGCCGTGCAGGCATTAAACGCAATACTCCGCCGGCATTTGTCCCTGGTTGCGATATATTGGAAACATCAGATGAAGAAATTGCCCCCATTATTGTATCCCCTGTTGCCGACACAAAAATTGTAATTACATCGGAATATGGTTTTTAGACGATAAAACATTGGGAACAACCAAGAGCGGGGAAATGCTACAATACAATGTTTCCATGGGCGACCATAAATTAAGTGTCACCGATACAAACGGAACAACAACGGATATACAATTTAGCGTTATAAAGTAAAAAAACATCCTGACACATTCGTAATCAGGATGTCACCTTTTTAGTAAGTTTTAAACTATTTCAACCCAAACTTGGTTATGTAATTAAATGAGATTCCCAATATTAAATTACTGCCATAATGTTCAGCTTCACGCGCCTTGGCAAGTCTATATTGAACATACGGCCCCATCGTAAACGCACCCCATAAATTCGTATCCATACGTGCAGTCACCGATAAATCGCGTTTCAAATTTGTTCCAACGTCCCTTGAATAATCTAGATATTCACGATAGTATCCATCGGTCGATAACCTTACGCCTTCACGCACATCGTATTCCAAACGCCATCCAAGCTCAGCCGCCAGTTTACTAACTTGATCATGTGGATATGTGAAATCATATTCGTAAACACCGGCAACATACAAAGATTTTATAATTGGCGAATCAAATAAAGACAAACCTCCAAACGCACGCAAAATCTTTAACCTATTATCTGTATTATTTGCCGGTTCAAATTCCGTTTCATAAGAAACCCGTGCCATAGGCCCCAATTTAAAAGAATCAAAATCCCAACATGCGTATGATAAATTACTGCTTAATAAAATTTTATCTGCACTTTCATTCGTTGTTGTCGGACCATTGGTTGGTCGCAATGTTGTTTTACCATATTCCATGAACAAACTATTATCCCAACTAAACCTATTGTGTTTATATTCTAATGCAGTATCAAATACTCCCTTAATAAATTCTTGACTGTCAGTATTCAGTGCAGATATCGGGGAATTAGAATATTCGCTTGAATGATTTACCTGGGTTTTAGACAAATCCAAACCAATCCTACGAATATTCAAAATTAATTCTTTACCTTCTAAATCAACATCGTCTGCGAATACCGAAAATGGTACAAGTAACGCACATAATAAAGATATTTTTTTCATAACCAAGCCCCCATGATAACAAGATTAAACCCATAAAAAAGATAATTTGTTTCAGGAAACAAGTCAAGAGAACATTCGCATCGTACTATTTAAAAATATACAGCACACCATCACGATCTTTATATTTCCACCCCGCATCACGCAGTGCCATGGTTATTGCACCACGTTGCCGTGTGGCAACATTAAACATAATTTGATTATCACCAATTGCCACAGTATTCAAATCAACCCCTGCGGTTGTTGCTATACGACGAACACGCGTCCAATCATCAACCTTGTCATTTAAAACAATAATCATGGGAAACACATCGTCAACGCCGGTCTCTATATTAACCCAATTCTGCACATTATGTTCATTTAACCAACGTTTCGCCGCAACCTTGTTTACGGTCATAGTTATTTTTGCAGAATACGTTGTATCTGAAAGCTTTTCGCCACTTATCCCAGAACTAGCAATTAACGCCGTCAACATTGACGATTTTTCCGCAGATACCGCCGCACGCAATGCCGATGAATCAGAATACGGGGACAATGTTTCTATGATTATCTGGCGTCTGGCTTCATCAAACGCCATATTTTTGGCCGTTGCGGCGGTGTCACTGGTCACATTCACAAACGCAGACCCAACAAGTTCGGCCGCATTTGCACCAACCGCCAACAATGCCCCAATACAAAGAATCCCAAATATTCTCTTCATAGAATCAACACCTAGAATTTCGCCTGGATACCAATACGGACACCCATAGATTTATAAACCGATTCTATCTCGTTGTCAACCTTGCACACCCAATTAGTACATTCTCTTTCCAATTCACGCATGTTTATTGTTGTCGGATCGTTTGCATCCATCCATTCTTTCACTTCGGCATCTGTCCAAGTAGACATAGCAGGCAACGACTTATAATATTCAAACAGTTCGTTATACAAACCGTAATAATATGCGCTGTTCAAATATGTATTCGCTTCACCACCAGATAGTTTATAATAATCAAACGTCACCCCCAAAGATAAATATATAGTATCACTTAACGCCGTCATATAGTTAGCCAAGAACCCCATATGCCATGCATCACCAAAACCACCCTTGTCTTCCACGCTCTTTGGATGTAACCAATCCGAACGATATGGTTGATCACCAGTCGACGTATACATCGGCAATCCAAACTCAATACGAGCATTTACAGCATTATACACATTTATATCATAATTCAAATCTAACGCCAAATATGGCCCCGCCCATGTAGTTTCATAAGAATGGCTGGTTCCTGGTAACCGAAACATATATGTTCCCCCAGCACTAACATAATCTGAACCACCAGGTATTTCCCAATAGCCGTTCCAACTACCATTCGTTTCGTGTTCCCATATAACCTGTTGGGTATTTGCGTCACTGTTATAGAAAATGATTATCGGATCACATTGAACTTCATCACCACCATTGACACTATAGCAAAAACCTGTATCAACGGTTAACCCATAGTCATTTTTAGTTTCCAATTTATATTTCAAATACCGATACCCAACAGACGGTGTTACACGTAACGCACCAAGTTTAAATGCATCTGTAAAACCAAAACCGGCATTAAATCCAAGCATGCTGCCGCTACTGCTGGTTCCAACGGATAAAGCGTGTCCAACCTGCGAGCCAATAAATTCATCAGCTTCACCATCACTATTGGTATCCTCCCACCAATCTGTAACAATGTATCCACCATTACTGATATCATCGTCAATCATACTAGAATCGCCAAACTGCATACCATAACGAAAACCTGCATCAATCTGCACAGGCATACTACCCAGGTCGAATTTATACCCTGCAACAGCATCAAAAATATTATCATAATGCAACTTGCTGCCTGCTTCACTCATATCAAAATTCCATGCCGCAAATTCATGCGAAAAACCAGCATTCAAAAACACGCCACTGCTCGCCTTATTACTTGTCTGTGTTGTAACAGTTTTTGTCTGACTTCCACCCTGTTCTACCCCAACAACACGCGTGTAATTCTGATATTGATTTCCAACAATAGCGTTATTGTTTGGGGCAATCCCTGTCCGCGTCCGCGTATAAGTTGTGTCCCGACTATACATCGTATTTTGCTGACGTGCAGCAAAACCATTTGTTGAATAATTACGCTGAGGCGATGTATAGTTTCCATTATAATACGTGCCCGCCGAATACCCAATTTCTGGCATAACTGCAACCAAAATTCCGCCACAAAGCAACGCATACATTCTCTTGCTCATATTTTACTCCCTATTAATATCGTATATATTTTATCATAAAAAGATTGAAAAAAAAACAATATTGTGTAGAATGATCTCGGTTTTTGTATCAAACGCGCGGATATGGCGGAATTGGTAGACGCTCAGCACTAAGGATGCTGTGGAGAAATCCGTGGGGGTTCAAGTCCCCCTATCCGCACCAATTTTTTATTATTTATGTATATTTTATACTTGCTCATAAATTTATAATTTTGCTAGCATACTTTAATAAGGGATGAAAGGGATAAAACTGCTTTTTGGCGTATGCCTTGGTATGCTTGCGCTGTGTGGTGCGCATGCCGTGGATTTGGACGACGTTGCACGCGCCGCCACACGTGGTGTTGCACAAAATTCATCTTCAAATACTCAATCTCGGTCTGTTCCGACTACGACACAAAAAACAAATAATTCTTCCTCATCACGAACCAGTGCGGTTGCACATTCACGTGGGACGAATACCATTGAATCACGTAACACCACGACAAAAAATGTCACCGAACGCACGGCCAATGTCGCCCAACGCACCGCTGCGAATGTCGTTACGCGTGCAAATGCTACTGTGACCCCACGAACCAAAAACACCACCACGGTCACAACACGGCGAAACGCATCTGCCGTCCAACGTTCCCGCACGGCGGCAACAAGCGCAACCCGAACGGCACGTGGCAAATCACGTGTGGCGACCGCATCGGGCACAATGCGCGTATCACGCGGCAAATCACGTGCGGCAACAAACGAATCGGGGGCATTAATTACAAACTATTCAAATTGTCGTCAGATATATAATGAATGCATGGATGAATTTTGCGCGAACAAAGATGCAAACCTGCGCCGTTGTGCCTGTTCCGCCCGCGCAAATGAATTTGATAATATTCAAAAACAAATGTCACGTGTAGAAGATCATATGTTGGACTTTAACCAGCGTTTATTGATGGTGAATATGAACGCCGAAGATGTCACGGCCGTAAACAGTGCAACTGTTGGCGAAGAAGCATTTTATAACACCAAGGACAAAACCAAATCAAAACGTATGTTGGACGACATTGCAAAAAAATTAAATACAACATTTGATAAAGATGATTCTGGCACATCATTAAAACCTATATCATTATCGTTAAATATAGATTCTGCGTTTGACACAGTTGACTCATTTATGGGTTCAGACACCACATCTAAAACAGGCGTTGCGCTTTATAATGCTGCGATACCAGTGTGCCGCGATATCGCACTAGAGGTATGCAGCGAAGATGAACTTTCATTGGCGGTTAGTGGTTATCAAATGCTGATGGAACAAGATTGTAACACCGTATTCAAATCATATCAGTCCCAGGTTGACTCTGCTCGTGCCAAGGTTTTTGAAAGCAGCGCATTACTTGACATGTCGCGCCTTGATGCATATCAAACCCGCAATTCCGATGACATGCTGACGTGCAAGCGCAAAATGCTAGAAATGTTATCTGACTACACTGTCTGTGGCGAAAACATGGGCAAGTGCCTTGATATGACGGGCAAATACATTGATCCAACGACTGGTTCCGCATTCCTTACGACCAGTTTACCCGAACTTGCAACGTTGATTATTCGTCCAACTGGCAACCAGACATGGACATCTGCAAACAATTCAAGCAAATTTTTAACATACTTAAAGAACAAGAAAACATACCTTGCTACGGCAACCGAGCATTGTCAGGACATTGCCGATTCGGTATGGGACGCATTTATCGAAGACGCATTGGCGCAAATCAAATTGGCACAAACAAATAAACTGGAAGAAATACGCCAGGCATGCACCACACTTACCACAGAATGTTTGACATCGGCGGCAACAGACCTTGGGGAAT
>CAMYXE010000046.1 GCA_947303165.1 uncultured Pseudomonadota bacterium
CGTATTTATACATGCTATGCCCCCTTGCCTGTGGTTATCTATATGAAAAGGTAGCATACCAAACCGTAAAATTCAAGAAAACTTTCCTCAACTCGACCGATTTTCTCCTAATATATCAGAGATTATTATTGACAAAATAACATATTGGTGCTACACATTGTAACAAGTAAAGTTATACAATATCTATGATAACAGACGTTGTCGAATTTTTACCGGACATACAAAGCATAAACCCAACAGAAATCACAGGGTTTGTGTTGTTCTGTAATACTGATAAAAACGCCCGTTCCATCCAGCACCAATTACTGAACGATTTTAACATACCTTCTATTTTGGATGTCGATAATTACGGTGCGTATTATGCAGTGCCACTAGAAAATCTAGATGATAAAACTATATCAAAATTCATCCATCGTGGTTGGGATTGGGACCGCGATCAAAAGTTTGTTCAACACTTAATAACACTTTACAACGAAGACGCCGCAAATAATATTTACAATATACTGATTGCACATGGATATAATGTGATTCTAAACCCAAACAACCTGCAATTGGTCGTAAAATGTATTGCTGATTCAGAACGTAATACCGCCATCGCAGAATTAAAAAATAAATTAGAAACATTTGAAAAAACATCCCCAAAATCAATAGACGATTATTTCAACAAAATTTTATTTAATGGCATAATAGAAAACCCAGAATATCGTAAAGTTCGCGAACAAGAATTTTCACCCGAAACAATTGAACAAGCCAAAGATTTAATTATTCGTGAAATCTTGTATCGATATTTTAATACTGTAATTTGCGCCCATTTGACTTGTCCAAAATTTGACGCGAATAAATTAGACACAAGGACAATCCAAAACATAAATCTTATTCGCGACTTTTTATATTCTGTGGCATCACAATATATCGATACCCAGGTAAAAAACTCTGCTGAAACCAAACATAATCCGCGAATTAGATTTAATTATTTAAACACATGTAGCGAATACGATGATGTTAACAACGTGCTAAAACTTGCTATAAAATGGTCATGTTCAAACGCTATAAACAACAGAATTGAACAACACACCAGACGTATATCAGAACGTGGGGCATATAAATTGATGGATTTGAATAACGGATATTATGTTGTTCGCCTTGGCGACCAAGATGCATTGGATTACGAAAATCGTATGCTAAAACACCAGGCCACAATTTACTATAATGACGATATTTACAAAGGTTTTTCAAGCTACTCTATACGTAAAGGCAATACCCCAATTCTAACACTAGAGGTCCATAACAACGAACTAGTCCAATGCTATGGATATAAAGATAGCATCCCATGTGACAACGATTTACGCTTGGCCGTCCGTACATTTATGCACGCACGAGATGTGCACAAGCAAGACCTTACCATTCCAGGTTCCAGTTGGAATAAATTAATTGCATACATAAAACAAAATGGTGTTTTATACGATGTTTTTGATTTACCAAAAAATTTTGTATTAAATGGCGCACTAGACCTTGAAAACATGGGATTAGATAAATTACCAAACATGTCAACCACGATTATAAAAGGAAATTTGTTGTGAGTAAAAAACAAGTTATCTAATTTGGTTGGCGCACCATATATGGTACTAGGGAATTGCGATTTCAGTCAAAATCCATTAGAATCATTAGTCGGAATGCCACGATATATTGGCGGTCTCATTTACTTACATAGCGATAAATTAACCGCTGAATCATTTGTCCCGATCTATCTTGAAAACAAGTTGGATGACATACTGGGGGTTGATAAAGCAATTATTAATGCATGGCGCACACAAATCGCAATCAGAAAAAAAGGATTGCAAAACATTATGTTATCTCTGCGCGAAAACAATAAATAACTAGACCGATAAATGATTGAAATAAAAATGCCCCTTTGGGACATTTTTGTTTTATCTTGGTTGGGGCAACTGGATTCGCTCGCACGACACTGTTGTGCCGGCTGCGCGCAACCCGTGATGATTTCGCTGCGCTTCACTTGCAAAATCTACTTGGTTTCGAACCTTTTGCAACATTCGTTGCAAATGATTGAACCATTACTCACAAACCAAAAATTAAAACACCCAAACGGGTGTTTGAATTTTTGGTTGGGGCAGCTGGATTCGAACCAACACTAGCGGAGTCAGAGTCCGATGTTCTACCATTAAACTATGCCCCAAGGCCAACGGATTATATACCGCCCTATTCCCATTTGCAACGAAAATTTTTCTGGCGAATTCATTCCTGTGGCTGTGCACCCCGCTGATAAATAGAATTAATGAAAAACCAAAAGGATTCGCCATGAAGAAAATTGTTGCAATATCTATCGTTGCCATATCGGCAGTAATTAACGACGATGCGAATGCATGCACTGGGATAACCATGAAATCAACCGATAATTCTGTTGTTGTCGCGCGCACTGTGGATTGGTCAGGTTCAGAAATGAACAATATGTATGTTGTCGTGCCACGTGGGCATACCGAAGAATCACTGTTGCCAGACGGTTCGCGTGGGGGTGCAAAATTTACCGCGAAATACGGTTTTGTCGGCCTGGGGATGCAACAACCAGAATTCATCGTTGATGGTACGAACGAAGCGGGGCTTTCGGCCGCACTGTTCTATTTCCCCGACTATGGCAAATATCAACCATATTCACCGGCAGCAAAAGCTAAATCACTTGCAGATTTCCAAGTTGTATCTTGGATTCTATCGCAATTTTCCACGATTGCAGAGGTCAAAGAAGCAATCGATAGCGTAGACATAATAAACATAGATCCAACCGCATCAACGGTGCATTGGCGCATTACTGAACCCAGCGGGCACCAGGTTGTGTTGGAAATTGTTGACGGCATTCCACATTTCTATGAAAACCCATTGGGTGTAATTGCAAATGCGCCTGGGCTGCTGTGGCATTTAACCAATTTGAATAATTATATTAATATTCGTTCTGGCACCACAGACCCGGTAAAATTTGGTCCGATTACATTGCGGTCACTTAGTCACGGCACAGGTATGCTCGGCCTGCCTGGTGATTTTTCATCGCCGTCAAGATTTGTTCGTATGGCATTCTTCAAAAATTCCGCCATTCCGCAAAACACAGGATTTGATACAGCGATGCAATCATTTCACCTGCTGAATAACGTAGATGTTCCATTTGGCACCGCATATAAGACGGGGACTGCAAAATTCGACATGCCGGCCGCAACCCAATGGACAATCGCCACCGATATTTCAAATAAAATTATCTATTATCATACTATGTATAATCGAACTATTCGTCGCATTGATATGAATAAAATAGATTTTGACGAGGTATCGTTTCAATATCACCCATTGGATGCAACGCCCCAAGAAATGATTTTCGACGCCACGATAAAACAATAAAAGACATCATCCTGAACACAATCCGTCATTCCGGGCTTGACCCGGGATCTCTTCGATTTATTCTGCGGCGGTAACGGGGGGATCCTGAATCAAGTTCAGGATGACGAGCCAGTTTTAGGATGACGGCGGTGGGTTCGGGATGACGATTCGGGAAATGGCACACAGAATATTTGCCTTTTCAAAAAATCGGTTTATAATCCACTGGGTTAACATAAGGAGATAATATGAAAATAAAACCATTTGCAGGCGTTCGCCCACCAAAAGAAATTGCATCCGAAGTCGCATCACGTCCATATGACGTTTTGAACTCTGTTGAAGCCAAGGCCGAGGCCGGTGAAAAATCATTACTGCATATCATTAAACCAGAAATCGATTTTAATCCGATTGCCGACGAACATTCACAACCAGTGTATGACAAAGCCGTTGAAAATTTCAAACTGTGGCAAGACCGCGGTTGGCTG
The DNA here is from genome assembly GCA_947303165.1 of uncultured Pseudomonadota bacterium. Taxonomy (GTDB): domain Bacteria; phylum Pseudomonadota; class Alphaproteobacteria; order Rs-D84; family Rs-D84; genus Enterousia. Next base: position 3,861 of record CAMYXE010000046.1, read on the forward strand.
GTCCAAGACGACAAAGAAATGTATTACATCTATGCGCAAACGATGGACGGCCGCACACAGTATGGTTTGGTCGCGGCAGCAAATGTTGATGACTATATGACCGGAAAAATCAAAAAGCATGAATTGACACGCAAAGACAAAGAAGACGATCGTATGATTCATGTCCGCATTCAAAACGCAAATATTGAACCAGTGTTCTTTGCGTATCCGGACGTTGCAGAAATGAACGAAATCGTTGAAAACTTTGTAAAAACACACGAACCAGAATATGACTTTGTTGCCGCCGATGGTTTCGGTCATAAATTCTGGGCAATTCGTGATGACGCAATTAACGCACGCATTACTGAAATCTTTAAGAACATTCCGGCAATGTATGTTGCCGACGGTCACCATCGCACTGCGGCGGCGGCACGTGTTGGCGCAGAAAAACGCGAACAAAATCCGAATCATACCGGGAACGAAGAATATAACTATTTCTTGGCGGTAATTTTCCCAGAAAGCCAATTAAAGGTTATCGACTATAACCGTGTTGTGAAGGATTTAAATGGTTTGACCCCAGAAGAATTCTTAGCGAAACTTTCTGAATCTTTTGACGTTGTTGAAATGGGAACAGAAATTTACAAGCCAACAAAATTGCATAACTTTGGTATGTATTTAAACGGCAAATGGTATTCGTTGACTGCAAAGCCAGGCACCTATAACGACAACGATCCAATCGGTGTATTGGATGTGACCGTTCTGTCCAACTTGGTATTCGATAAAATATTAAACCTGGGCGACCTTCGCACCAGCAAACGTATCGATTTCGTCGGTGGTATTCGCGGACTGGGCGAATTACAGAAACGCGTTGATAGTGGCGAAATGGTTGCGGCCTTCGCGCTGTATCCGGTCACTATGCGTCAAATCATTGACATCGCCGATACTGGTAATATCATGCCACCCAAGACAACATGGTTTGAACCAAAACTGCGCAGCGGTTTGGTTATTCACAAATTGTCATAATGGCAAAAGAAAAATCCCCGGGATAAAACCGGGGATTTTTTATATAAAAAATTATTTTTTCAATATTTTTTTATATTTTGCCAAAACTCTCTGGTAATTTTTACGGTCTTGGTAAACAGACCAAACATCCGACAAAAATTCTTGATTACGTTTCGGCACACGAAAAACAACACGCTGATAATGCCGACTTCTATGCGGTCTTAACAAAACGCCATTCGACGTGAACGTATCCGCCAATGCCATTAAATATCTAATATCATACCGTGCTGGAATAAAATAATAATAATTTTTGCTACATGCCATTTCGGACAAACTATTTGCTGCATCCAGCACATCTTTGGCCTCCAGGTTCATTATTGGAAATAAGCCTGTTTTAGAAATAAAAAATCTTGCATAACTCATTTAACGCCCCTATTACACAACAGCCGTGTATATTTACATGGAAATAATCACAAGTCAAGTTGTTTAAGACAAAATCATGGGGATATTCTTGATTGACTTGTTACTTTTTATATCCAGGATTACATGCACGAACACACTTCTTGGTATTGTCATTCCAAAACATAGCCCCAGTATAATCTTCTTGATCTTGGCAAACCAATTTACATTCATTACCTTCCAAGATATATTTTTGCCCTTGATACATACAACTTGCAATTTCACACTCTGATACATAAGTGCTGACTGCGATATCACCGTTTTCATCAAAACGATTTTCACACTCAACACATTCGTTACCAAAAGGTTCAAATCCTGGGTTACAACCTGTCACATGGCATTCCGTCCATTGATTTGTTTCTCTATTCCATTCACGATCGCCATGACCATTCGCAATACTGCACAATTGAGCATTCAACACACAGGTGTTTGAGGCAACATGGTACCCATCAACACAATCCACAACCATACAAGACCCATATCCGCCAATCGTGGCATTCCAAGTACGTATTGCATGTGCCGAATGTGGTACTGAACATTCAATCACGTCATCCATGCATTGCCCATGCTCCATATGTTGACCTGTGGGGCACTGCACACATTCTGTGCCATCCGCGTTCGGTTGTGTTCCAGGTTCACACGGTTGACATACCCCATTTACCCATATTTCAT
>CAMYXE010000047.1 GCA_947303165.1 uncultured Pseudomonadota bacterium
AGTTTACGAATCGTATCACGTATCTCAGCCGCAGTTTCAAAATCAAGATTTTCTGCCGCTTTATGCATTTTTTGCGTAAGTTTTTTAATCTCTGATTTTAATGTTTCCGCATCAACAACCCCTTCTTTACTATACAAGAATTTGCGTTTTTTATCTGTTTTTTCTTGAACATCTGTGACTTCATTGAATACAGTCTCGGAAATTGTCTTTGGCACAATGTTATGTTCCGTGTTATACCGCATTTGTTTTTCACGACGACGTGCCGTCTCATCCAGTGCCACACGCATAGAATCGGTAATAACATCCGCATACAGAATTACCCGCCCCTTTGCATTTCGTGCAGCACGACCGATTGTTTGAATAAGCGAGCGCGTAGACCGCAAAAAACCCTCCTTGTCCGCGTCCATAATTGCGACAAGTTCGCATTCTGGAACATCCAAACCTTCGCGTAAAAGATTGATACCAACTAAAACATCAAACTTGCCCATACGTAAATCACGTAATAAATCAATACGCTCCAATGTTTCAATATCACTATGCAAATATCGCGCCCTTACCCCGTTCTCCACAAAATAATCTGTTAATTGTTCAGCCATTTTTTTGGTAAGCGTTGTTATCAAAACACGTCCATGCACAGAGTTCACCTCATTCAACAAATCATCAACCTGATTTTTAATTGGTCGCACAATACATTCTGGATCTAATAAACCAGTTGGTCGAATGACCTGTTCGGCAACAATTCCGCCCGATTGATTCATCTCCCATTCCGCCGGGGTTGCAGAAACAAATATGGTCTGGGGACGCATAGAATCCCATTCATCAAATGTAAGCGGTCGATTATCAACACACGACGGCAATCGGAATCCATATTGCGCTAATGTTTCTTTGCGTGCCCCATCCCCGCGTGACATAGCGCCAATTTGTGGAACTGTAACGTGACTTTCGTCTATAAATAAAATTGCATCTTTTGGCAAATATTCAAACAATGTTGGTGGAGGTTGGCCTGGCGCACGCCCAGATAAATATCGCGAATAATTTTCAATACCACGACATGTGCCTGTTGACTCCATCATTTCGATATCCATATTTACACGTTCCCGCAGACGTTGCTCCTCGATATATTTCATATTTTCATGAAAGAATTGTAAACGTTCATTCAAATCAGAACGAATCTGGCCTATCGCCTGGACCACGGACGGCATAGGTGTCGCATAATGAGTATTTGGATAAACCACAACCCTATCCAATTTGAATAATTTAGCCCCTGTTAATGTGTCAAATTCCCAAATTTCCTCTATTTCATCACCCCAAAAAGAAACCTTCCATGCCCTGTCCTGGCTATGCGAAGGGAATATATCCAACGTATCACCACGAACCCTGAACTCGCCACGTTCGAATCCAATATCATTACGCTTATACTGAATATTAACCAATTCGCGCATAACATCATTACGCCCCATCATATCACCAACGTGCAACACAAGTTTCATCTCGGAATATTGTTCTGGGGTTCCTAATCCATAAATAGATGACACCGAAGATACAACTATAACATCACGCTCTTCTAACATTGCACGCGTTGCACTGTGACGCATACGATCCAATTGATCATTAATAGATGCATCTTTATCAATATACGTATCTGTTGTTGGAACGTATGCCTCGGGTTGGTAATAATCATAATACGATACAAAGTATTCCACATGATTGTGTGGAAAAAATGATTTCATTTCAGTATAAAGCTGTGCTGCCAATATTTTATTAGGTGCCATAATCAATGCTGGTCGCCCAAGTTCCGCAATAACATTAGCCATGGTAAAAGTCTTACCAGAACCGGTCACACCCAACAAAACTTGCGATTTTCGACCATCTTGAACACCACGAACCAAATCAGCTATGGCAGCTGGCTGGTCCCCCATAGGTTTATAATCACTAACAAGATTAAAAATTTTTTTGTTCACAACCAAGAGTATAATCCATTATAATAAAAAAACAAGGGGACGAGAGAATGCCTATAAAACCGCGACACAAACGCAGAACATTTTGGACAATTATTATTTTGATTGCCTTATTTATAGTGGGTATGTTGATTTTGCCCACGATGATCAACCTGAATAAAATGCGCGAAAAATTAGAATCCGCGATTTTTGCCCAAACTGGCGTATCAGTTCAAATTCTTGGTGATATAAATTTTGGCATATTGGGAAAAACGACTATCATAGCACACGATGTAAAATTGCCACATGGAACGGTCGAGAGCCTTGCAGTAAAAATACCGTTTTCAGGAATATTTAACCTTGGACAAACCACACTAGACGGTGCAATATCCGCATCTGGTGCACGTGTTGAACTGGAATCATTAGCGGCATTAAATCTAAGATATGACCTTGCTGTTCAAGATTCTGTCATACGTTTTAAAGGTAAAGATTACTATATCATAGATGGTGTTTTCCGTAACGGAACTTTTAATGGACTTATTAGAACGGGCCAACACAAATATGATATCAGATTTAACGACAAAGAATTTACTGTAAAAAATAAAGATGTAAATTTAAACATAAACGGCGAACTCTACCCATCTGGCGCGGCAAGCGGGACACTGGAAATAGCCACAGATAAAGTAAATTCTTGGTTCGAATTTTCTGAACCAAAGTTAACCAAACATGTTAATCTGGTCACAGATTTTTGGTGGGATGGTGGATACGGTTTCAAATTTTATGATATGGTCGCCAATAATGTTCGCGGAAATATTGAGATTGAACCAAATGGTTGGCGAACAATAAACCTTGAATCAACAGATACTGATTTTGATTTTTCTTTCTTGGCGCATCCAAATCAAATATTACAAAATGCACGTATAAATATTGATTTTCGTGGAAATTTAAAATTTGAAAACCGGGATTTTTCACACATTAAAATAGATGTTATCGGGACAGAAAACCGTATTCAAATAAATCAAATTATTGCAGACAATGAATTTTTCACTGGTGGGACTATCGATAATAATGGCGCACACGATATTATGTTCAGCACAACCCTGGATAATATCCCAACCCAATGTTTATTTTCTGGCACGCCAGAAAAATGGGAATGTGAGAAATTCAAATATGGCGATATATCCGGATGGATAAAATCTGAAAAAGGTTTGATAACCGCCGATGTTGTATCAAATTCTAAAATAACAATTAATGAACTACAAAAATACTTATCACAATTCGATACCAAAAAATTGAATATAAAATTTAAGTTTGCAAATATGGGTGGGCGATTCGTATCGGATAAAAATGGAACAAAAACTGAATATGATTATGTATACGGAAAAAATTTAAAATGGCTAAATCCACATATAAAAGTATTACCAGAATTTATGATGCAAGATATCGGTAATATGATATGGACAGATAAAACAATGTCTTTTATTCCAAATTCTGGGGAATGGTCGTTAACCATCCAAGACAATTTCTTTTACCTGACTGGGAACAGCATAAAAAAGTGGTTTCCTAAAATGGACTTGCGCGCTATTAATGACTTTGCTTATGTCATATCTGGGTTCTATAACGACCATGGTGACATTTCCGACTTAACATTAAAAATTGGTGGTCATATATTTGTTGGCTCTGCAAATTCAACGGGTATAACATTGCACACCGACGAATTAGTTCTGGACACATTTTTAAATCAAAATTTCTTTGACCGTTACGAAGAAATGGAATTTTTGGCAAACGCCCCCATTCTGTTGCCATATGATTTTGAAAGAAATATATACCTGACCACGAATCAATTGTCATACGGAGAAAACACATACAAAAACTTCGTCTATGCGTTGAAATCCGGCACACAGACATTTTCAATAACCGATAATTCACGTGGAAATTTGTTGGCAAGTATTATACGTGAACGTTCAGAATACGATATATTTGTTCAGTTAAATAAATTTGTAATTAACGGGAAATTACTTACACAAAACTTTCCATTAAATATTTCGAATACATCTATAACTGCAGAAATACAATTGCATACCAGCGGATATATTGCACATGATATTTGGTATAATATGACAGGCAATATAGATTTAACATTTGATGGCGGATTTATACATGGAATTGGCCTTGATGCCTTTTATGCATCCGCCGAAGACCTTAATCGATTAAATATCGAGGATCGCCTTATGACTGCATTGGCGTCCGGTGTCACAAGAATCAAAAACATGCGCGTGATTGGAAAGTATGAACGTGGCAATTTTGAAACAACAAAACCATTTACAATATCAATGTATCACACCGATGCAGTTGGCGCATTAAATATTACCGATAATTTAATGACGGCAAAAATGGATATACCTATGCGCGCGGTTGCACCAGACCCAGTCACAGTATCATTAACGGTTGCACCAAATGGCAAACGCGGATATTCATTATCAGAACTAATGCGATATTTTGACCCGGCCTTTATGCGCGGATTTATAAAAACCCACGATATGTTCTAAAATGGATTATTCAGCGATTGTTTACTATCTTTTTTTACCACGAGGATGTCGCACTAAACGCACCTCTTGATGTTCGGCATAACTTTTTTCTATTCCCGCCAACACCGCATCTGCGTACAGGTTTGTTGTTTCGGCACAAACATATTTATCACCCATCTTTTTAACCGTTCTTATGAAGTCACATATCTGGTTAACTTTATCACCCGTACGATTTATATCATAAATACATTTCATTGAATATTTATCCGCAGAAATCCAAGGCTTGCTTCCCACAAAAGTAAAATTACAATCAACATCCGTATTATAATGCCCAATGTTTTTGCAAAACATTCTTGCCAAATCATCAAAGAAATAACTTACACCTGGCCTTTCTTTTGACCAATGTCTTGGATAAAGATTATTAACAGTATCAAAACATGCTAAGTCATGCCGCTGTAATGCCAGCAACAAAACATATAATTCATGCCATTCACGTTTTGTCACAGATGACTTATTATCTATCTCGTTCACTTTATTTACAATGTCTGATAACGAATCCACTCGAAAATCATTCACAAAACCAGAATCGGTAACAAATCCGTATGCACCATATAATATACGACTAAGTGTTAGAAACACAATATCACTGGCCACACTTGGTGTGATGTTTTCACAATTATCAGAACTCGCCATATCCTGCAAGTTGCTTTTCCATTTGGGAATTGGGTATCTTTGGGCTAATTCCACCCCTGTGCCATTTGGAACATAAACATCTTTTAAAATCATTTCACGATGTTCTGTATCATTAGCCGCTTTTTTATTTTCAAATATTTCCACTTCTAAGTTTGACATCTTATTACACCTTTTTACTTATTTATTTTTTGCCACGTGGGTATGCCCAATGCCTTTCGTGGAATTTACGGACTTCTTCGCTGTACGATTTTAAAACATTCGCATACAAATTTACCGCCGGTGTCAGAACAAATTCATTCCCCATTCTCTTTACCGCATTAATCAAATCGCAAACATCACGAACCTTGGCCCCAGAATACCTGATATCAATTATACTTTTGCGAGAATCATACCATTCGGTAAAGTGTCTAGATAACACACGACCATAATCTTTGAAAAAGTTGTCACTATATTTTTCCTTGCGCGATATTTTATCATATGTTTTATAATACCTGGATAAATATTTACCAAATGCTTCCAAACTTCTTTGCTTAGGCTTATTAAATTGATAGCCATTAATATATCCACATACTGTACTGTTTAAATCGTAATCACTATAAAATGAGTTTGGGTTTGAATCTAAGTTTGATAATGCCAAGCTAAGAGATTCTTTTACATCTTCCACATCA
>CAMYXE010000048.1 GCA_947303165.1 uncultured Pseudomonadota bacterium
GTTGGAGCATTATAAGTGGTTTGACAATTCATGTAATCTGCACCGCCGGTTATACTGGATACCGGCGAATCATTGGTTGGACCAACCAAAGTATTGCCATCACCGTTTACATAAACATTAAAATTCATTTGATTCTTGCCACATGGCGATTTACATAAGTTATTAACATATGTCCGTGCGGCTTGCATATCAAGTTGTTCATCAGCATACAAGCGATCAAATAATGTTATTTCAGCATTTTTTTCAGAGCATGCCACATAAATCGAATAATCTTCGGTGGCCGATGCCGATTTTTCCCATTGACCATACAATGTAATATCGCCTTGTGGTATATATCCGGTACACGCGTCACTTCCCATTGTGCAGTGTGAGTTGTATGTGACCTGGTTGTTATTACTGTCAAACCAACCAACAAAATCATAGCCAGCACAACTTACATTCGGAAATTGAACGGGAATGTATTCATCCAGGCTCCATTGCGCATGCCATGTTGTATTGCTGTTGTAACTTATAGCAGAACTTTCGCCGTCTGCAGTCAAAAAACCAGAGCGGGTGAACATCTGTGTGCCACCATTTTCGCTATCAAAATATCCCTCGAATCCCCACTTTACGAAGCCAGGCTCAACAATGATGTTTGAATTCGATGGACAATTGGCAACATAACTGACAACAAAAAATCTTTCTTGAATTTTGATAGCTGACTGTTCATCTTTGTCATTGGGTAAAAATATTTGTGTAGAATTTTCATCATAAAAATATATTTGCTGGCCTGCTGATTGATTTCTATCAACATAAATTTGTGTCGTCCCATTGAACGGTCCAGGAACTGTTTGACCATTTTCAGTGTAATCGTCCACACGTGCATTTGGTGAGCTAAGTGTAATAGTAATTGCGGCACTTGCATGTTCCACACCAAAATAAAAAATACCAACTAAAACCCCCAGAAAACGTAGAATTTTCATTTAATCTCCCTTTCGTTCAAGATAAGTGTAGAAAAAAATGTTAATATAAGGCAAGCAAAAAATAATATAAAAAAACCACGTCGCAATTAAATGCGACGTGGATGCTTTTTTGCTTTCATATGGAAGCAATTGGTGGGTTGTGAGGGACTCGAACCCCCGACCAAAGCGTTATGAGCGCTCCGCTCTAACCAACTGAGCTAACAACCCACGGCGGTCATTATTATACATTTTATTTTCTGTTGCAAGTTAAAATTTTTCTTTCCTCTTTATTTTTGTCCTTTTTTGTGCGAATATGTTGATATGTCTGAAATAGTTCCTATTTTAAGTCCCGAACAAACAACCGCGTTCAATACGATTGAAAAGACGCATTCTAATGTCTTGATTTTGGGTAGTGCCGGCACAGGTAAATCGACATTTGTAAATTATCTGAAATCTGCTAACAAGAAACGCGTTATTTGTGCGTGTCCAACTGCGGTTGCTGCATTAAATATTGGCGGGCAGACCATTCATTCGCTGTTTCAAATCCAACCACGCGATTTTATATTCCCGGAATTTTTGGAATTAAAAGCCAAGGTTCGCAATATTTTAACCGCCACAGATATACTTGTTTTGGACGAGGTTTCAATGATTGCGCCCGACCTAATGGACGCGATGGATATCCTGGCCCGGCGTGCGCGCAAGAATAATGAGCCATTTGGCGGAATTCAGATTGTTGCCATTGGCGATTTGTTTCAATTGCCACCGGTAATCACGCGTGATGCGGCGCAATACTATGTCGCGGAATACGGCAATGCGAAATCGTATTTCTTTGACAGCAATGTTTATCAGCGCAGTAATTTTGTTCGATTTAATTTTGATTTGGTTTATCGGCAAAGTGATATGGAACTGCTTGAAAAACTGAACGCGTTGCGTGGGGGTGATAAATCCGCGATAGAATTTTTTAATGCGTGTAATATCGTGGATAACGAACGTCGATGCAATGCGGTATTAATAACACCTTTTCGTGCAGTGGCGGAAAGGATTAATGCGGAACGACTTGGACAAATTGCCGCAGATTCTGTGAATTATATTGGCGAATTATCGGGCAATTTTGCCGAACGCGATGTGCCGGCGCCAATGAATTTGGAATTAAAGGTTGGGGCATTGGTTGTATTTGTGAAAAACGGCGATAAATGGCACAATGGTTCGATGGGTATAATTAAATCACTGGGGGCGCGGGAAATAACTGTTCAATTATTGAATCAAAATCGTGATATTGTCACCGTCAAAAAAGAAAAATGGCAAAAAATAGAATATTCACGCGACGAAAATGATAGGCTGATTGAAAACGAAACCGGCGCATATAAACAGTTCCCGCTGATGCTTGGGTACGCAATGACAATTCACAAGGCCCAAGGCAAAACACTGGATACGGTAATAATTGATATTTCGCGCGGTGCATTTGAACATGGCCAAACCTATGTCGCATTGTCACGCACACGTGCCGCGGCCGATATGCATATTGCGCGCCCGTTGTCCCAACGCGATGTAATCTTTGACCCACGCGTATTGGAATTTGTAAAACAAAAATAACGGCAAACGCCGTTATTTTGTTATTGCTTTGAATTTTTTATTCGTTGTCGCCATATTTGCACCTTTCTTTGTTGTAACGGCAAGCCAAAGGATGGCGGCCTCTTTGTCAGGACCACGTTTTATCCCCAAAAGTTTACAAGCGGCTGTCACGCAGTCATCGACAGTTATGGCTGTAATATTTTTTTGGGCTAATTCTTCTTCAAATGCTTTATTTGGAATGTTATAAGTTTTGCATATATCCCAACAAAGTTCAAGCATATCCAATGAATCTGCTCTTAAATCCTGTGTGAAAACAGTATTCAAATTCACGTCTTCTGGCAGTTTATAAAACTTTTGTGCGACAATTTCTCGTATTGCCTTTATAACTGCTTGTTCTGTCATGTGTTACTCCTTTTTTATTTAAATATTCTTTTGCATTAAAATCGCATCAACACCGTCATAATATTTAGGGCGATGGCCGGTTTGTGTAAATCCGCATTTTTTATACAGGTTTATCGCCGGCGCATTTTCGGCGGATACTTCCAGAAAAATTGTTTTTATGCCGGCCTTTTTGATTTCGTTTTCCATCAGCCCCAGCATAGCAATTGCAATGCCCGCGCCACGCACATCGGGATGAACACCGATTGTGATAATTTCTGCTTCGTCGCATACTGTGCGCCAAACAATAAAGCCGTTTTCAGATGCCACTATTTCACAGCCGGATTTTTTTAAATCACAAAATTCATCCGCAGACCATGGTTTGTGCGGAAAACAAAGTTTATGTAAATCGGCAACTTTATTGAACATTTTTGTTTTTTGCTTCTTCAGCATAACTGGGGCGCAGATACATTGGGACGACCGGTTCCATATTGCCGTGTATGATTTTGTCTGCGACAATTTTTGGTGCCAATAATAAATCAAACGGTTTATGTCCGACGGTGCGCGGACATTTCATTTGTTCGGTTTCAACTTCTTCGATTGTCATTGTGCATGGTGCATGTTTTGGTGATGATACAAATAAATCACCACGTCCATAATCAATTGCAACAAATGCGTCTGGGGTTGCCGCCAGATACAATTCAAATGCATTTATGCCAACAACCGGAATATTTAACCCCAATGCCAACCCCTTGGCATAGGCAATTCCCATACGGATGCCAGTAAAACTGCCTGGTCCAACCACGACCCCAATCGCAGTCAAATTGGACCATTTTGCACCACATTCGGTTAAAAACTGTTCCGCCACCGCGGGCAGGGCAATAGATTGTTTTTCCACTGTTACCGCTTTGTGGTGATTATCCAGCACAAATTCTAAACCATTTCCCGAAGTATTTATAATGAAAATCATTTGTTTCCTTTTTATGCATTCACACCAAACCCGATGCGTTTTGAAAAACCGGCAGATTGCTGCAACGACAATAAATCGTCAATTTTTTGAATTGTGAATTTCGTTGGTATGTCTTCGCCGTTGTTCTCCAGCAAACGTCTGCGTAGTATTGCGGTTATTTCGCGTTGCAATTGACGGACACCTGCCTCGGCCGTATATTTACGAATAATGTGGCGTATTGCATCGTCATCAATCTTTATATTATCTGGGTTCCAACCGGTGTCAGTTGCCGCACGTGTAATCAGGTGCTCGCGCGCAATTTGCACCTTTTCATCTTCACTGTATCCAGGAATTTCGATAATTTCCATGCGGTCTTTTAATGCACTGGATATATTCAGACTGTTTGCGGTTGCAATAAACACAACATTAGATAAATCAAAATCAACTTCCAGGTAATGATCGCGGAAGGATTTATTTTGTTCTGGATCCAGTACTTCCAATAATGCGGATTCTGGGTCGCCACGCCAATCACGGCCCATCTTATCAATTTCATCCAACACAATTACCGGATTGTTCGCTTTGGCGCGTTTTAATGCGTCCATAATGCGGCCAGGTTGCGAACCAATATATGTTTTACGATGTCCGCGGAAATGCGCCTCGTCTGAAACCCCACCAAGGGAAATACGATGATATTTACGACCTAATGCCGCTGCGATAGATTTGCACAAAGACGTTTTACCAACCCCCGGAGCGCCAACGAAACATAAAATACTGCCCTTGCTAGAACCTGTTTTTTTCATAACGGCAATATGTTCCAAAATACGTTCCTTGACCGGTCGCATACCAGAATGTTCACTGTCCAGAATAGTTCTCGCGGCATTTAAATCTATTTCTGATTTATCTGACTTGCCCCACGGCATTGCCAATAACTCGTCCAAATAGGTTTTTATCAGCCCGCCTTCGTTTGACATAGGCGACATATTGCGCATACGCTTCCATTCGCCCATCGCTTTGTCTTTAACGTCGTCGGGCAGGGCGGATTTCTCGATTTTCTTGCGCATACTGGCTGTATCGTTTTCTTCGTCGTCTTCGCCCATTTCTTTTTGAATCGCACGCATTTTTTCTTGCAGAATCGCCTCGCGTCGACCTTGTTCCATCTGCATGCTGATACGACGGTTAATAGTTTCTTCAACCTTGGCGGTTTCGTACATAATGCGAACCTGTTCAAATAACATCAGCATTTTTTCATACCAGGATGGCTGAATAAGGATCTTGATAGCGGTATCGGTGTCAATTTCAACGGTTTGTATTACAGAATCAACAAATGCCGGCGTTGGATAATTTTGAATTACATTACGCAATTTATCCATCTTGAATTTGCGGAAATTCGCCATAGCCTGGATATTTTCAAATATCTTTTCACGCATTTGCATTGTGCGTTCGTCTTCTATATCATTTGCCATCGGGATTTCGGCAATTTTTGCAGAAAACACCCCGTCGTCAATAGTTACCTCAGACATTTGTACAACACACGTTGTGCGAATAATTGCGTGAATCGCGCCATCTGGCATACGTAAAATTTGCGCTATATCACCGATTGTGCCGTATTCATATATATCGGTTGCACTGGATGGATACGCAACACTGTGTTGAGGTGCTAATACTATGCGCTGACGTTTATTAGCGGCGGTTTCAATAGCATCCGTAATTTCTTTGACCTGCTCATCGGTTAGGGGGTAATTATAGACCTGCTGCCAATCTTTCTCGTCATAAGTTTCACTGGCGCCTTCATAGCGATAGTATTGCGTCCCCTGGGCGACGAAAAGATGGAGGTTTTTAAGTTGTGTCGGGGTTACGCCGCGCTCGACGAGGCGATTGACGATCTGGATTAAGAACTGATCAAACTTCTGGCCGGAA
>CAMYXE010000049.1 GCA_947303165.1 uncultured Pseudomonadota bacterium
ATTATCAGGAATAAAAAGTTCATTTCCATCAGAGCCAATTTTTTTGCCTTAATTTTATCCTGGATAAAATTACAAGAATTTTCTATTGATTCTACAATATAACTTTCCAAATCATTTGATATTTTTTCAAAAAGTTGTTTGTTTTCTTGATCAGAATATTTTGTATTGTTTTGGGATGATATTATAAGTGACAGCGGATTTGGATATTTTTCAGCCCCATAATTATCAGTTAAGTCCATCAATCTTACAAAATCGGAATCAAATTTTTTTGCCGCATTTTTTGCAATTTTTTCATCAACATGGTATGTGTTTTGAATATATTCCGTGCCAATTTCTTGCCATAATAATCCAAATGCCGCATATTTTTTACCTTTTTGACGTTCTTTGGCACCTTCTTGATGATGGTCAAATTTTCCGCCACCAATATCGAAAGCCAAACCATCAAAATATTCTGGAACACGACCAACGCGTTGTATTTTTGATATATTGTCTATAACACCAGAGATTTTTAATAATATTGCCGAAAGAATATCATCTGCATGAAATCTACCGTTATGAGTGATAACGCCATTTTTAGCAAGATTTTTTAAGATTTCTATGTTCGTAGGCATAATTTCTTATATCTGATTTTCCGAAAGGTAACGTTGATATGCCATATTAAATAATTCTTGTTTTATGGTTGCAAGTGATTTCATTTTTCCGTTTTTATCATGGTATGGAGTTTTGATAGTGTCATCATCACATGCGCTTAACATTGCATTACCATTACAGTCAAAACATATTTCGTTTTCGGTATTGGTATAAGGCGAAAAATAGATTTCTGTTTTTGAAAACGGCTTTTGTGTTGCGATATTATTTTCTTTGGCGCGCCCCATTTCCGTAATACCGTTATACATCATGAAGCAAAATCTTTTAGTTATATCTTTGAATTTAAATATACTGCCATTCAAAGGATTATCTGTGATGATTTCTGTTAAAACAACATTGTATTCTTCTGCTAATTTGTTTATAAAAGGCTCGGTAATATCTGGATGATCAAAAAGGATATAAGTATCGGCATACTTGTCCGCAATTTTATTATTTTTTGCAATCCAATTTACAAATTCTGCATTTGCATTAACTGCATTTTTATGCCAATTATCCAAAGACAGAAAAAATGTAATTTTTCTTTTATATTTAACAACAAATTCTTCTAAATCAGAAAAAATTTGTTCAGCGTTTTTATCCAGGGTCCAATTAGCATTTGTGTTTAAACAAACATCGTATCTGTTTTTACCACAATATTTCAGTAGTGTAGGAATATAATGTTCTGATTTTTTTGTGTATGCCATCATTGGTTCGCCACCAGTTATTGTGACAATATTTTTAAAATTCTTGATGTTTTTGAATTGTTCCAAAATATATTTTATATCGGTCAGTTCAATAAACTTTTGTTCACGGTCGGGTCCGGCACATTCACAACAATGTTGGCATCTATCATCACATAAAAATGTTGTTTTTAAAAATGGTGACCAAGTAAATTTAGTTTCCAAATGTTTACAAAAATCAGAGTAAGTTAAAAGCATTGGTTGTTGTATTAGCATGGTAAGTCACCTTTTTTATTTTGTTAATTGTTTGTTTTTGATGATTAACAGTTTAAAAGTTTGTTCTTTTTCAGATACTGCGAAACTTGTGTCCCAATTATTACTATCAAAAACATCATGGGCTATATCTACTATTGGACTGGCAGATTTGTTTTTTACGACAAAAAATATTTTTCCATTATTGTTTACATGTTTTTTTGTGTTTTCCAGTAATGGTATAATTTTGTAATCATCTATAAAGTCCAGGATATTAGAATAATATATTATATCAAATTTATTGTCGTTCAGTTCTTTATCTAAATCTAAAATGTTTTTCCAAATAAAAGGGAAGGGCGATTTAACCAAACCGCGTAGTTTTTCATAGTCTTGTTGTGGAATCTCGTAAAATTGACAACTGATATCATCCAAAAATACCGGTATATTAAATCCATCAGTACATACAAGGTGTCTTTTTTCTATATCACCAAGTTTCGGTATAACATAATGTATTTTTGGTGTATGTAATAGGCGTTTAAATTTAACATGGTATTTTAATTCACATAGAAATTGTGTGAATTCTTTACTTGTTTTAAATGTTTGTAATGCAGCAATTTTTAGACATGTTAATAAATATGAATTATATGATATATCAAAAGTAATTACATCATCTGCGCCGTACAGTTTGAAAAACAATGGTTGTTCACCTGATCCACAAGCTGTTAAAACTTTGGCACCAGGTTGTATATGATTTTTCAGTTCATAAATTTGGTAAATTTCATTCGTTGTGACTATTTGTGGTGAATATTCAGTGTAAAAACTGGCTTCTGTTGGATTTGCAACAAAATCAGCCAGTGTTTGCAACACGTTTTCCATGGCTTCATTTAGATTTGGTAAAGGTTTTTGTGTATAACTATTCATTTTTTATATCACAACGGATTTATTTTGTTTGAACCATGATTAAATTAAAACCTTTTTTTTCTGGAAAGAACTGTAATGATGACAATCCGAAAGTATGATCGAGAGCGTTTGTAATGGTATCAAATTTATAATCGCCCGCCGTGACTAAAAACAGTTTACCGTTCGGTTTTAAAAATTCTTTGGTTTTGTTTAGTACAGGTCTAATATCATATGGATGTAAATAACTGCAAATATTAGAAATATATACAACATCAAATTTCTGACCATCCAATTTTTCATCAAGATTTTTAATATCAGATAAAATAAAAGGAAACGGTGTTTTTACGATTTCTCTTAATTTTGAATAATCTGTTTCAGATAATTTATAAAGATCACAGCAAGTTTTTGTATAAAACATTTCTACCTTTTGAGATGCCTTGCACAGATAATTTTTATGTTCTTCTTTTAAATTATCAAAGACACGATTTATTCTTTTATTTTTCAGAAAATACGTATCTTCTGTATGGTGTAAATCATTCAAAAACCTAAAATAATCTTCTGATTTATCATATGTTTTTATTGCGGCAATTTTTAATTGTGTCATAAGATAAGAATTGTATGAAATATCAAACGTTATTACATTTTTTGCACCAAATAATTTGAAAAATAACGGTTGTTCACCAGACCCAAGAACAGTTAATACATTTTGATCTTTAATGTGTTTTTTTGTTTGCATAATTTGTTCATATTCGTTTGTCGTGGTAAGGCAAGGGTAGTATTCACTATAAAAACCATAATCGTCTGAAGAAATATTTAGGCGCCACATTTCTTCCAGCGCTTCTTCTATATTTGGTACAGGTATATCATAGTTTATATTCATATTATCCACCATATTTTTGTTATTAATTAACACAAAAATATAAAAATGTCAATAATTTTTATTAAAAAACTTGACTTTTATATTATTTGTATTGTTTTTATAGTGAATAAATAAAGGGGTTTTTTATGAAAAGAGTTGATTTTGTTGGTGGAATACATCCTATATGTGCCAGTTCTTGTGCTGGGTCTTGTGGTGCTGGCGGTAAGGTTCCTTGTGGTGGTGCATGTGGGGCCCCCAGCGTTATGACAAATTACCAGGATGTTCCTGTTGTATTTTTGAATAATGCTAATGCAATATTAATGGCCGTAGAAAATGGTGGCAGATAATATATATGTTGATTCTGTAAAATAATGTTTTTTAGGTATGAAAATACACCCATTATGGTGTATGATATAATATTCACATCAAAGGATTTCGGGGATGAATCGTGCAATAAAAATTAAATTAAAAAATGGTAAAATCGTTACTATCCGCCGTATACGCGGAACAGATTATGATACTATGATGCGTTTTTTTGATAAATTTGTTCGTGACCCAAGTACAAAATACACAAGTCAATATCTGGGGCAGCCAAAAAAGAACAAAGAATCGTCAATCGCACTGTATGATGACACGAATAATTTATTTGTTGGAGCATGGGATGGTAATGAAATTATCGGTATATCTTCTATTACAAAAATTTTACCAAAAAATCGAAAATATCGCGGTTTATCTGGTGAAACCGGCACAATAATCCTTGATAAATATACATCCAAAGGATTGGGTAAAAAACTTAAATCAATAGTTGAAAAATGGGCGCATGAAAATGGTGTTCATAGGCTTGAAGCCGGGGTTTTTCATAAAAATGTCCGTTCGTTAAACAATTTGATTAAAAATGGTTATCAAATTGTTGGAATCAAACACGATGTGGCAATAGTTGATAAAGAATGGATGCATGAATATATTTTGGAAAAAATATTGGATTAATAAATGGGGATAGGGATGTTAAAACTGGTAAAACCATCAAAAAAATATTTGGATTCTTTTTTAAAATCATTTAGTGATTACGAGCAAGACGAAAATCAATTTAAAGATGTCGCAATCAAGCCTTTAATAAAGGCAATATCAGAAAACAATGTGGAAGAATTTTTTAAACAAATTGATGATTATTCCAAAGGAAAGAATTTACCGGAGGGTCATGTTCCAGGGACTACTTTTTGGATGATGGATGGCAAAGAATTTGTTGGAACTTTTGTTATAAGACATTTTTTAACACCAAAGTTAGAAGAGTGGGGCGGGCATATCGCAGTGAATATAGCACCAAAATATCGTGGAAAATTTTCAAGTTTTATCGGTGTTAAATTATGCCTGGAAGAAGCTAGCAAGCTTGGATTAAAACGTGTTTTGATGACATGTGATGAAAGAAATTCTGCTTCGTATCGTGGAATAACAGGCTTGATGAAATTGTATGGTGGTGAAAAAATATCTGATACTTTTGTAAATGGTCATGGTGAACACAGGGTATGGGTTAACACCACAAAAAGTTCAAAAGTTGCAACAAAATAGAATTTACGAACTTTTTGTAGATATTGAGTTTCTAACAAAAAACCGCCCTTAGGGACGGTTTTGAAAACCCTGGTTGTGCTCGGTGTGCAGTTCTCGAGCCAAATTATTAGAAATTGGACGAGAAATTGATGTATTGAAAGATAAATTAGGGTTAGTTGATTTGAAATAATAACACATGTGTGATATAATTTGCATAGTAAAATCAAGGCGTATCTAATGCAAAATATAACAAACATCAGAATTATTCCAAGTAGTGACACAATAAAGAAAATTACATTATTATCTGATTCTTTTGGGTTACCACATTCTGATTTTGATTCTCATCCACATTGTACGATAATTTATAGTCCTGATTTTATAGATGCTGATACTATCAAATTGCCAAAATTTAAAAAGCCAATAATTGCAAAAAACGCAAAATTAGAAATATTTGAAACCAAGGACGATGGTTTTGTATTAGTTTTGGAATTTGATTGTGAATCTGCCCAAAAGTGTTTTAATTATATGAAAAATAAATATCATGTCACAACAAAATATGATGAGTATAGGGCACATATAACATTACAAAAAAATATAAATAAAAAACGCACACAATTACCAGAAATTAAATTTGATTTAATTTTTGATAAATTGTTGATTACTAACAGCGATTAGTACTTTGGTTCAAAAGTGGCGATTTTTCGCCACTTTTTTAAATTCAACTTTCGAACTTTTTATGGGTATTAGAAATCTAATAAAAAACCGCCCTTGTGGACGGTTTAGAAACTCTGGTTGCGGGGGATGATTTCGCTAGACACTTTGTGTCTGCGCGCAAATTTGTACT